>JAOUFP010000040.1 GCA_029858145.1 Nitrospirota bacterium
TTCAGGCCAGGCGTCTGCCGAACTGACGGCCATACCGAATCACGACCGCATCAGCATCGATTTCTTCTATCACGGCAGCAGTGTCAGCGTGAGGGGCGTATCAGACCCTGACGCGGACCTGGTCATAAAAATATCTGCTCCCGACGGCCACCAGGCGCTCAGGCAAAAGGGAAAGGTCGGAGGACTTCTGTGGATGAATGTCGGTACGATTAATTTTGAAAACGTGCCTTCACTCTATTTTCTTTCCAGTTCCAAAAAGCTGGATGATATCCTGAGCAGCGACGAGATGGCGAAGGATGTGCTCGGCTACGAGGCGCTCGAAAAGCATGTGGAAATGGAGCCGGTCAAAGATGAGAATGAAAGGGCGAAATGGTTCGGTGAGTTCGTTAAATTTAAAGAGAATTCAAAGCTCTTTTCAGTATCTTCCGGCAATATAACGTTCAGCCGGAAGGACGGCAAACAGAACTATTACACCCTCTTTGACTGGCCCTATCAGGCGCCTCCGGGTGAGTATACCGTCACAGTGTATGCGGTAAAAAATAACAGGATCGTGGAAAAGGCCGAATCCAAAGTCCGGGTGGAACAGGCGGGCATCGTCAAGAGTCTTGCAGGTATGGCAAAAAACAACGCGTCTGTTTACGGCATCCTGTCTATCCTCGCCGCGCTCGGCGCAGGTTTTGGAGTGGGTCTGATATTCAGAAAAGGCGGAGGTGCCCATTAATCATGTATAACACAATAGTAGTAGGCTTTGACGGCTCTGAATACAGCAGGGCAGCGCTCATAGAGTCGGCCAACCGGATACGAAAACATGGAGGCAAGCTGATACTTCTCAGTGCCGTTTACTTTGACGAGGAAGAGTACGGAAATAAGCCGGAGCAGCTCGAAAAACGCATGACGTCAGGGCAGAAATTATGCTCTCAGGCTAAAGATATGGTGCAAAAGGAGTTTGGTATAGAGATAGAGTCTCTTGTCTGTGAAGGGGAGCCCCACGAAGTGATCGCACGGACCGCCCAGGAAAAAAACGCCGACCTGATCGCCATGGGGACCCATGGGAGAAGGGGGATAAAGCGGTTCATTATGGGAAGCGTTACATCGGGAGTGATCGGAAATGCATCCTGCGATGTGCTTGTGGTGAAGAAGCAGTGCACGGCATGCACCGGTGTATATGAGAGCCTGCTTGTCCCCTTCGACGGTTCGGAGTTCAGCAAAAAGGCCCTTTCCCACGCGCGTGCATTGTCGAAAGACGATGGCGCGGAGATCACCGCGCTGTATGTCATCCCGAGGTATGAGGAGATGATCGGTTTCATGAAGACAGACGCGATAAAGGACAGTCTTTACCGTGAGGCAGGGAGGATCATCGAAATGGCAAAAGAAGGCGTGACCGGCAACGGCGCCACCCTGGCGACCGCGATTGAAGAAGGGCATGCCGCGGACAAGATCGTTGAAATGGCCAATAAGATGAAGAGCGATCTGATCGTGATCGGCAGCCACGGCTGGAGGGGGGTCAGCAAGGCGATCCTCGGCAGCACCACCGAGCGTGTCATCATGGACGCATCCTGCCCGATACTGGTAGTAAAGTGATAATGGTAAGCCCTTCCTGAGGCCTTCCTCATTTTCAGGCAGCGGCGAAAAGGTTCAGCTGCGGGATGTTCCCCCTCTGCTGGACCTTGTCGCCGCATGGTTCAAGAAGAAAGTTTCGTATGCCAGCTAAATTCAGAATAGGGTGTGCGTCAGATGAAAGAAGACAGACTGCGGAGATTGACCGGCAGAGGCTTAATAACCGAAAGGGAACTCAAAAATATTGTCAGCGAGGCGGAGAATTCAGGTACGTATCCTGAAGAAATCCTGCTCGAGAACGGCGTCCCGGGATACGAGGTACTGCTCTCCCTCGCCGGCTATCATGACTGCCCTTTTGTTGAATTCGACGAAAGCGTCCTGTTGTCCAGATCTCTTATTGAAAAAGTCGATATGGAGGAACTGAAAAGGCGCCTCTGGGTGCCGCTGTCGGTTTCTGAAGGGAGTGCCGAGGTGATCGCCTATATGCCCGGTGACCCACGACTCTGTGAACAAATACGACAGACCCTGCATGTCAGCAGCATTACATTCCGCGTTGCATTGCCTTACGATATCATCAGGATCATTGAACATAACCAGGATGTGAATCCTCATTTCCCGCCTGCAGGCGGAAGGACCCCCCTTGCGATGGTGCGTACCTTTTTTGCCGACAGGAGGTCGCTCATGGCATGCCAGAGGACTGAACTTGCAAAAGGAAGAACGGGCCTCGCCTTCATCCGCACCGGTGTATCTTTCATTGCCATCGCGCTGCTGCTTCTGAGGGTCTTCGGGACAGGGTACCTTTTGTTCCTGGAGGTCCCTCTTTTCATATCCGGCATGGTTATGGCTTTTGACGGACTTGTCTGGTATATACCCGCGCGAAGAAAGGGGAAAAGGAAGACCGTCTGCAGAGCAACGGGACCTGTGCCGGGTGAGGCGGTGCTGAAGGTTTCGAATCCCGGAGACGATCCGGTCTTTTCGCGTTCTGAACCTGTGGCTGGAGCGCCTGAACTCCGTGTCTCCTGGTCGTCTCTGTCACCGGTCATGCGGCGACGCTTCCTTGCAAGCGACAGGACTTATTATGCCGAAGAACGAACGCTGCTTGCCTGTTTCAGGACCGAGATGGCAAGGGCGAGGACAGGTCTTGCCTTTACACGGACAGGGTCTGCCTTTATCGGTCTCGGGATGGCCTTGTTGAGACAGTTTTCCGGTGGTCCATGGAGGCTATTTGACGCATTTATCCTGCTGACCGGAACAGTGATGGCATTTGAGGGTTTTTTCTGGTACTTCCCCGGCCGTCGCGCAGGCAACGAGGGATTGAAGGCCGTAAAGAGAATGACGGACGGAGAGAGCATCTGGGATTTTGTTTTCCCTCCATCGCGGAAGGGGGACAATTCCAATATAGCCTCTTCTTCAGTCCTCAGGAACCCCGGGCTTCCCGGCATATGGGCAACAACGGGGCTGGCTCTAGAACGTACCGTGCTCGCGGAGAGAAGAAATGTAATGGCCCGGTTCCGCACGGTCATGGCGCGGTCGAGGACCGGCATGGCCTTCATCCGGACCGGCATGAGCATATTCTCCATAGGGCTGGGACTCCAGCTCTATTTCGGCGCGGGCAGCGTTGCCTGGACGAGCTGCAACATCGTCCTGATGGTCTGCGGCATCCTGTTTATCGCCGATGGATTTACCTGGCATGTGCCTGCTGAAAAGATGAGGAAAGAGATGCCCTATTGCTTCGGTGATATGGAGATTATTGATCCTGATTACGGGAGACCGAATGCGGAATGGGGGAAGGCGGTTTTTAACCATGATGAAGTCTGACGAAAGCAAGGTTGCATATGAGCAGGATGCCTCTTCTTTCCGGTATCGCGAAACACTGCGGTACGCGTCACTCATTACGTATGGAGTGCTGACGGCAGAAGCGCTCCGCGCTGCCGAAGAGAGCGCTGCAGCCAGGGGAATTGAGACGGAAGGGGTCCTCATGCGGGAATTCAGTGTCCCGAAACGCAGGCTTCTTGATGCATTGTCTGACTATTATCACTGCAGTCCCATTGAATACGACGAGCGGCTGCCGGTACCGCCGGAACTGCTCAGCGGACTGGACGGGGAAAGACTGTCGCTGAGCCAGTGGTTTCCCGTCGGAAAGGCGGGAGATACCGTAACTGTTGCGGCAGCCAATCCCCGTGATCCGGCGGTCTGTAAGGAAATCAGCACATATCTGAAAACAGAAACCTTTGAAATCAGGGTGGCGCTCAGTGAGGATATCCAGTGGTTTATCCTTGATTTTCTCCATGCGAGGCCGGGACACCTCGTCGGTACAGAGAGGACAGGACTCGCCTTCTGGAGAAACACCATGGCCCAGTGGCGGACCCGGCTGGCGTGCTACAGAAATGATATGGCGAAGGGAAGGACAGCCCTTGCTTTTCTCAGATGGGGACTCGGGTTTATAGCGGTAACGAACTCGCTCATAAGGAAGCTGCCGCTGTGGCGCGGCGCATTTTTCCCATGGATAATCATGGGTGCCGGTTTTCTTATGGCCTCCTACGGCCTGGGCATGTATCTCAGGATACGGAAATCCCGTCTCCGGCCTCCCGGACACCACACGCTCGTTGAAGTGACCGCTGCAACGCTCCAGTTCCTCGAGGGGTATCATTTTATCGAAGATGCCGGCTCCGGCGTCCCGACAAAGAAAACGATGCTTGGCCGGCTCGGGGATTTTCCGGCGGACCACTGCACGATCCTTTACCCGTCGCCGGCGAGTAAAGAACGCACCCAGCTTGCCCGCGAGAGGAATGTGCTGGCGGCCCAGAGAACGGTGGCGGCGTGCTACCGCACGATCTATGCCCGCGCCCGCACCGGCCTTGCATTTATCCGCACCGGCGTTTCCTTTGCGGGCCTCGGATTCGGTCTTATGCAGTATTTCGGTCTCAGTGTCTTCTCTCTGTTCGATTCGGTTCTTGTCGCATCAGGCATATTTCTGATCATCGACGGTTTTTTATGGTATCTTCCCGTCAGGAAGGAACAATCTGAGGTCCCGGGGTGCAGGGTGTTTCAGAAGGCCGGGTGAAAAGTGAAAATAGAGCATAAAATCATCCTTTCGAATGTGTTCAATTTTGCGTTGATCCTCCTGACGGGGCTTTTTGCGATCCAGAACCTGAACGCCGTTCTGACAAAACTCCGTTTCATAGAGATCGCCGATGACCTCAACGCGAACTTTCTCGAAATGAGGATATCCGAGAAAAATTATTTTCTCTACGGGAACGCCGGGACGCTGCTCGAGATCAAAGACAAGATAAAAACCGCTGAATCCTCGATAGAGAACGCGAAAAATGATATTGTCAGGGCGGTCGGAGCAGGCAGTCTCTCCAGGCTCAGGTCATATCTGAAGGACTACTCGGAAATGGTGGATATGGTCATTGAGTTTCCGTCACGGGACATGAGGACCGAAGCGATGCTCAGGACTGCCGGAAAGACCCTGAGGGAATTCTCCGAGACAACCACCCGCCTCGAAAGAGAACGCATGAATACGATCATCGCGCGGTCGAAGGAGGTGATGCGCTACGCCTTCTGGGGCGTACTGGTCATGGCGATCCTCGTCAGCCATTTTATCTCGCAAAAGATACTTTCCTCCCTGAGGTCGATTGAAAAAATGACAACGACCATTTCACAGGGAGACTTCAGAAAGATCGAGGAGAGCAGGTCAAAGGATGAATTCGGTTCGCTCATCAACGCCATAAATGTCATGTCCGAGGAACTGAGCCACCGTGAGGAGGAGATCATTCAGTCCAGGAAGCTCGCTTCGCTCGGCATCCTCACCGCGGGAGTGGCGCATGAACTGACGAACCCTCTGAACAATATTTCGATGATGGCCCAGAATTTTACGGAGTACTATGATTCCCTCGGCAGGGAGGATAGGATAGGACTCATGACGAAGGTCGAGAGGGAAACAGAGAGGATACAGGAGATCGTAAAGGATCTCCTCGATTTTTCGAAGCCGAAGGAGGCGAACCTTCAGGAAGCTGACATAAACAGTGTTATAGCGCGGACGATGAAGCTCGTGCAGAACATGCTCGATATCTCGAATATCACGACAAAACTCGGTCTCGACGAAGGGCTGCCCGGGATCTATCTCGACGAACATCAGATACAGCAGGTGCTGGTGAATCTTATCACCAACGCGGTCCAGGCGATGTCATTGGGCGGGATGCTTTTTATTGGCACAAGACCGGGCAGAAGGGGCGACAGTATCGAAATAACGGTGAAGGATTCGGGGAGGGGAATACCCCCCGAATTCCTCCCTCATATCTTCGACCCTTTCTTCAGCACCAAGGGAGACGGCGGGACAGGACTCGGTCTCTCCGTAAGCTACGGAATCATCAAAAATCACAGGGGTGATATCCGGGTCGAAAGCAAACCGGGCGTCGGAACGACGTTCACGATAGAATTGCCGGTGAACAATAATTAGGAGGAAAGTATGGATCGTTACAGGGTTATGATTATCGACGACGAGAAGATCGTCGGGGACATGGCGAAGATGTCGCTTGAGCGCGAAGGGTATCTCGTCGAAACTTTCTTAAACGGTGAACCCGCATTGGCGCGCCTGAAAGAAGAAAGGTTTGATGTGGTCGTGACGGACCTCAAGATGAAGGGCGTCGACGGGATGGAGGTGCTCAGGACGGTGAAGGAGCTTTATCCCGATACAAAGGTGATCATGATAACGGCATTCGCAAATCTCGACACCGCTATAGAGGCCCTGAGGGGAGATGTGCATGATTTCTTCCCGAAGCCGGTAAAGATAAGGGAACTCAAGGTCTCGATAGAACGCGCACTGGGCAGCCGGTGAGAGCGGCAGCGGCATGAAAGATTTTGCTGGCTATACAGCACGTCTCGTAAAAAAAGCCGGAAAGCTTTTTGCGGGCCGGTTCTGTCGGGACCGAGTCCCTCTCCCGGTCGTGTTCGGCCGTTTCAGGAGGGTGCTTGAAAATCACAACCGCGCTATCGAGATTATCACTGATATGGGAGAGAAGCTCGGAGGAGATTATCTTTTCGATATCACTTATCTGAGGCGCGCTTACACAGAACTCCGCGAAAATATCAACGACTCCATAGAAAGCTTCGGGCTCCTTACACAGGGAAAGTACAGCGGGCTGAAGGCGATATTCGGGCGGATTGACCGGGAGATTAACCGGCTCCTCTTTGACGAGGTTCCTGCATCACGGGAAATGGTCCTGTTCTTTGAGGATATCACGTGGGACAGGGGCAGCGAGACAGGAGGGAAAAACGCGAATCTTGCGGTGCTCAAGAACGAACTGAAGCTTTCTGTTCCGGATGGTTTTTCGTTAACCACCAGCGCCTTTACCGAATTCATCCGCCACAACGGAATCGATGCAAAGATAGCCGCGCTCGGTCAGGACGGGGATATAACGGAAGAGGAACTTATGGACATCCGAAGCGCAATCCTCAGGGGTGAGATGCCGCCGGCTCTGAATAAGGAGATCGGCGAGGCGATTAAGAAGCTCGGAACGAGATGTTCAGGACATTGTCCTCTTGCAGTCAGGAGCAGCGCCGTGGAGGAAGATGGTGAGTATTCCTTTGCGGGGCAGTACGAGAGCGTCCTGAATGTTCCCTTGGGAGAGGCCGCCGTAGAGGATGCATACAGACAGGTGCTTGCGAGCCTTTTTACGGAGAAGTCCGCGGCGTATCACCGGCAGGCCGGACTCGATATCAAAAATGCGCGGATGGCGGTCGGATGTCTCTTCATGGTCGATGCTGCGGTCAGCGGGGTGCTCTATTCGGAAAACCCCGGCGGAGAGAGAAACACCCAGCTCATCTCTGCTACTTGGGGGCTTGGAAAATCGATTGTCGAGGGACAGACCGATGCTGACTCTTATCTGATCAGAAAAGGGGGGCAACCGGTCATAACCCAAAAAAAGACCGGAAGGAAAAACTCAATGGTGGTCAATGGAGAGCGCAGCGGAATAGACATCGTCAGTACCCCTTCCAATATGGCCGGGAAAAGTTCGCTTACCGATGAACAGGCGCTTGATCTTGCAGCCCTCGGCGCGCGGATCGAAGCGTATTTCAGGACACCCCAGGACATCGAATGGGCGCTGGACAGGGAGGGAAGGTTCTCTCTCCTGCAGACAAGGCCTTTGAGGGTTGCGGAGCAGACGCTGCGTTCAGGGAGAGCAAAGGAACTGAAACAGTATGTGCCGGTGCTTCTGGAGGCGAAAGGACTTGTGGTGCAGCCCGGTGCAGCCGCCGGAAAGGTCTTTCTGCTCAGGCATATGGATGACCTTGATCATTTTCCCAGGGGCGCTGTGCTTGTCGCACACCACGACTCTTCGAATTTTGTCCGGGTCATGCCCTTTGTTTCTGCGATCATTACGGATGTAGGGACGCCGACAAGCCATATGGCCTCTGTATGCAGGGAATTTCGCATCCCTGCTTTGGTGAATGCGGGCGATGCGAGCAGTATCCTGCGGCACGGGCAGGAAGTCACCCTGCTGGCCGACGATGAAGGAAACGCGATAGTCTATGAAGGCATTGTCGATACACTGATTGACCATGTCCGGTCAGGATCGGCAAAGATGGATGAACTCTACGAGTTCCGGAAGAAGAGGTATGTCCTGAGGTTCATCTCGCCGCTGAATCTCATCGACCCCCTTCTCGACAATTTTGTGCCCGAAGGCTGCAAGACCATGCATGATATATTGAGATTTATTCATGAAAAATCGGTTGCCGGGCTAATCGAGGGCGCACGGGACGGGGGACAGGCAAGCAGTGCGGTGAAGCTGGAACTCCCGATCCCCGCGGGGATTATGGTGGCTGACATAGGGGGCGGGATAAGGGAGCAGTACGAGGGGCGAAGCGTTTCGTTTGAAGATATCGTATCCATACCGTTCAGGGCGATCCTGAAGGGGATGATGCATCCGGGAGCGTGGCACGCTGATACCGTTTCACTGGGGGCCCAGGATTTTTTCTCGAGCATGATGCGGATGCCTGATATTGTCTCGGACAGCTCGGATTATCTGCGTTATAATGTCGCCGTCATTTCTCATGACTATGTAAACCTCAACCTCAGATTCGGCTATCATTACAATATGATGGATTGCTTCTGCAGCGACAATGCGCGGAACAACCACATCTATTTCCGTTTTGCCGGCGGCGCCACGGATATCCTCAAACGGTCGAGGAGGCTCGAACTCATCGCCCGGATCCTGAGGGAATTCGGCTTCACGATAAAGATAAAGGGCGACCTCATCATCGCCAGGCTTTCGAATATCAGCCGAGAAGAGATGGAGAAGATCCTCGATCAGACAGGCCGGCTGATAGCCTTTGCGAGGCAGCTCGACGCGGTTCTCCATGATGAGGCGAGTGTTGAACGATACGCACGGAAGTTTATGGGAGGCGAGTATATTCTCTGAACATTTCATGGTCTTCCGGCTATTCCCTGCAGATGGCTGCTCCTTCCCGCTTGTCACATTTCGGAAATAGACTATAATTAGATTTAGAACCGTATGACGCACTGATGGGAATAATGAACGGTGATGAAATATAACGGCGTCAATCATATCGCCCTCGCAACAGGGAAGATTGAAGAGACGATACGCTTCTGGAGAGATCTGATCGGCATGCGCCTGATCTCCGCGATAGGCGGGCCGGGCAATATGCAGTATTTTTTCGAGATTTCCGAAACCTGCGCTCTCGCCTTTTTCGAGTGGCCTGCTGTAGAGCCTGTACCCGAGAAGGAGCACGGAAGGGTTGTTGTCGGGCCGTTTGCCTTTGATCACCTGGCGTTTGGTCTTGAAAGAGAGGATGAACTATGGGAATTGAAGGATAAGCTCAATGCTGCCGGGATCTGGGTTTCGGAGGTTATAGACCACGGTTTTATCCACTCCATCTTCACTTTTGATCCAAATGGCATACCGATTGAATTTGCCTGGAATGTGGAAGGAATAGACATCAGGAAAAATCCGGTCATAATGGAGCCTCCTCCCAACGAAGCTGCAGCAGAGGGCCCCGAACCCCGGGAAGGCAAGTGGCCTGCTGTCGAAGTTCCAACCATGAAGACAGACCGGAGAACATATCCAGGACAGATCAGCGGATTTTTCAGAAAGGCAAAGGAATCTAAAGGATGATCTGGCGTTTATGATAGACTCATACTTTCTGGCATATATGAAGCTTGCTCACGGCATGTTCAATGCGGTTATATTTGTTTTGATCGTATATCAGGGCCTGCTTGGCTACAGGCTCAGAAAGGCGCGGCTGAAAGGGATCAAGGCGGTTGCCGCTATCCGGCGGCACAGAAGGAACGGCCCTGTTCTGGCGTTGCTGGGAATCGCAGGATTTTTTGCCGGTGCTGTCCTTGTATATCTTGATCATGGACATCTTTTGAAATATCCCCTGCATTTCATCAATGGAGCATCGGTATCCACGGCCCTCGCCGGCATGTTTTTGATCTCAAGGAAGATCAGGGCTGCTGATAACAGATGGCGCATGGCACATTACAGGCTTGGAATTATTACCATCGTTCTTTATGTTGTCCAGCTTTTTCTGGGACTGGACATATTTCTGTAAATCTCTGCGTATGCGGTTGAAGGCTGCATCATGATGACGCCCGTTATTTTTTTGCCGCCTGCGAGGCCGGGAGCACTTCATCTCTGATGAGAAATTGCATGATTATTTTTCGCATACCTTGACATATGTGTCTCAATCGTTAAAATACAAAAAAGCATATCCATCAGAAATAACCGTCAGGCAGTATTCAAAAAAAATCGAAGGAGATCTGAATGAAAAAGACTGTTTTCGGGTTGATTCTTATTTTTTTTCTTATCTGTTCCGGAGGCGCTGCAGATGCGATGTGTGTGAAAACATCGAAAGCAAACATCCGCTTAGGGCCGGGTACGAACTATGAATCCATATGGCAGGTATACAAATATATGCCTTTTGAAAAAGTAGGGGTTTCAGTATCCGGGAACTGGTACGCGGTGAAGGATGTTGACGGCGACGTGAACTGGATACATAAAAAACTGATAACAAACGGCTTTCGCTGCGCGGTGGTAAAAAAAGAATCGGTAAATGTCAGAAAAGGTCCGGGTACGCGATACCCGAAAATATATCCGGGACCCGCCCGGCAGTATTTTTCATTCAGGGTGCTGAAAAAAAAGGGTTTATGGATCAAGGTAAGGGATGAACTGGGTAAAATAGGCTGGATTCATAAAAAATTCCTTTGGATCAGATGACCGCACAAGCGTAATCGCTCTTCATCGATTCCCTTTCCCGGCAGGTCAGAAATTCTCTGAATACCAAGCCTCCTGAGGCGGTGAAGAAGGCAGGCTGTCTGAAAGAAAAAGCTTTCTTGCGCGCCTGGCATGCCCCGTCCCCTGGAATGTGGTGCTTGATCATCTGGAATTAGACTCTTTTTTGCGCGGACCTTTGATTTTATGACTATTTCAATCCTTTTTCCCCTCTCTCTAGGAAAAGATACCCCTTTGACTAGGAACTCCTTCCAATTGTTAAGACCGTTGCTTTGCGTTAAACTGAAAGCAAGATAACAAGAGAAAAAAAACATAAAGGAGGATACGACAATGTTAAAGCATACCGGAGGAGACAGAGTAGGAAAAGGGACATACTGGAACCTGAAGAACGGAGAGAGAATAGATATCGCTGAGGAAGGGACGCTTCCTGGCAACGGCAAGACGACGTATTACCGTATGCCTGCAGCAGCGGTGATAGTGGCAGCGCCTGCACTGGGGCTTCTGTATGCGGCGTTTCTGCCGTTCATCGGGATAGCGATGGTGG
>JAOUFP010000434.1 GCA_029858145.1 Nitrospirota bacterium
GCGAATAATCCCAGACGAGAATCAAGATTGAGGACATTACGACCGCTTCTGTTGTGGCTTTGCTCACCCCTTCAGCTCCATACCCTGTATAAAATCCCTTGTAACAGCATATCCAGGAGACGATAACCCCGAAGCTTATTGATTTATACAATCCGATCAGTATGTCCTGCATGTCCACATAATCCTTCATAAGGGAGTAGTACGTCCCCGAGCTGATACCGAGGAGTTTCACTCCAACGAGGTATCCCCCGTATATGCCGATGACATCATAGATACTGGTAAGGAGAGGGAAAACAATTATTGCGGCAACGATGTTGGGGACGATGAGATAGCGTATAGGATTTAAGGCCATTGCCGTGAGCGCGTCTATCTGTTCCGAGATCCTCATCATCCCTATCTCAGCCGTCAGGGCAGAACCAGCCCTCCCGGTGATCATCAGCGCGCAGAGGACAGGCCCCAGTTCCCTGATGAGACTCAGCGCGATGCCAGGACCGAGTAAAGCGACAGAACCGAACTTCCTGAGAATATAAAATAGCTGAAGGGCGAGCACCATACCGGTGAACGCCCCCGTGAGCAGTATGACAAGGAGTGATTTGTTGCCCAAAAACCGTATCTGTCTCAACATTAATCTGATCTTGAAGGGCGGCTTGAATACGGTCAAAAGAGAATGCATCAGGAAGATGAGCATACGCCCCATTTCAGCGAGTACGGAAAGTCCCCATTTCCCCAATGTCTGCAGTATTTTCATTGCGTAATATCCCTTCAGTGAAAGACGAAAAAACCGATTTCAATAGTGCCTAGTACATAATAATGGTTTAATTATATCATGCAAATATGATATTTGTTCATTCAGCGTATCAGCGGTTTCAGAAAAATGGCAGGCGGGATAATGTCAACCCGGAAAGGGAGTTAGACCCGGTCAAAAGACAGGCCTTTTCCCTTAGAAGTCCCTATTGACATTACTGCTTCAGGCCATACCTCATTATCTTGTAGCCGATCTGTCTGGGTGTTATGCCGAGCAATCGTGCTGCCCTCGCCTGGACCCAGCCGGTCTTGTTCAGCGCGTCGAGGATTCTTGCTTTCTCGATTACTTCCACTGTTGAAGGCAGGTTGTCTTTTGTCTGCAGGGAGTATTTTGTCTTTATGGACTGCTCCCTTATATTTACCGGCAGGTCGGCTTTGCCGATGATGTTTCCCTTTGACATTACGACCAGCCTTTCAATCGTATTCTCAAGCTCTCTGACATTGCCCGGCCATTCGTACTCAGAAAATACCTGGAGGACTTCAGCAGAGATCTTCAGCGATTTGTTGTTTTCCTGATTGTATTTTTTCAGGAAATAATCTGAAAGCAGTCCGATGTCTTCCCGTCTTTCCCTCAGGGGAGGAAGATAGAGGGGCACTACATTCAGGCGGTAGTAAAGATCTTCCCTGAATTTTCCCTCAGCAACGAAATTCTCCAGATTCCTGCTCGTCGCGGCGATAAGTCTGACATCGACCTTGATCGTTTTTTCTCCCCCGACTCTTTCGAATTCCTTTTCCTGCAGGACCCTGAGAATTTTGGGCTGAAGCGTTACCGGCAGGTCTCCAATCTCATCAAGGAAAATGGTCCCCCTGTCTGCCAGTTCAAAACGGCCTTTCCTCGATGCCATGGCTCCGGTGAAAGCACCTTTCTCATGTCCGAATAGTTCGGACTCAAGGAGACCTTCAGGGATCGAGGCGCAGTTGAATTTTATGAACGGTCCCTTTGCCCTCGGACTCATATAATGGATGGCCTTTGCAACCAGTTCTTTCCCTGTGCCGCTTTCGCCGCGCAGAAGCACATTTGCTTTTGAAGGCGCTACACGGTGAACCGCCTCGAAGACCTCCTGCATGCTGTCTGAGTGGCCGATGATGTTTTCCACTCTGTATTTGCCCTTGAGTTGCTGCCGGAGATGTTCCTTTTCCTCTATTAAGGCCTCACGCTCCCTCTCAAGTTCCATATGCAGCTTTACTGATTGGGCAATCAGCGAAGCGATAATCTTCAGCAGCCTGAGATCCTCTTCATACGAAATGCCTTTGAGGCCGAAGAGGCGGTCAACGCTCAGGACGCCCAGCACTTCGCTTTTATACTTTATCGGGACGCAGAGAAAGGATATATTCTCTTTTTTTATGGTTTTCCTTGCGCCTGTTTTATTGAGGAAAAGAGGTTCATCTCCTATATTGGGGATTACGATCGGGGAGCCGAGCTTTGCCACTCTGCCGATAATGCCCTCACCGAGTCTGTACCTCCCTTTTTTTATCTCCTCCTCGGACATTCCATGGGCTGCGATGATCGAGACCTCGTTGTTGCTGCGGAGGGCGACGGTCCCCCTGTTCATGTCGAGGTATTCGGACAATACCCTCATGATTCCCCTGAGGTTAGCCTTCAGGTTGAAAGATGAGCCCAGGAGTTTGCTGATCTCATACAGGGCGTTCAGCTCTATTGTTTTATTGTCTTTCTGCATGTTCTGCCATTTCGGAAAAAAGATAATGCATTATACAATATTCCTCGAATTTTATTGAGTGATCGTTTTTCCCCTTTTCTCTACGAAAAGATACCCCTTTGACTAAGAACTCCTTCCAATTGTTAAGACCGTTGCTTTACGTTAAACTGAAAGCAAGATAACAAGAGAATACAAACATAAAGGAGGAGACGACAATGTTAAAGCATACCGGAGGAGACAG
>JAOUFP010000435.1 GCA_029858145.1 Nitrospirota bacterium
AACCGACTTCAAGCAAAAAGGTGACGGTTGAAGAGAAGATTGACGGCAAGATGTTGATAGTATGCCATGGCGAGTCTCTTCGGTACCGTCAGATTATCGAGAGGCCTGAACCTGAGAGGAAGAAAAAGCTGACTGACAAGACAACGCGGCAAACATATGTGCCGCCCAAGGAGCATCCCTGGCGGAAGTTCGACATAAACCCGTACAAACGAAAATCCCCGCAGAAGGCGGTGGCATAAAACAGGACATTCTTATTTTGCATTGACAGAACTTATACAGGTAATTGAATAATTTTGAGCCATAAAATATAATATTTAATGCTTAATGGTTCAGATATTGTGATTAAAAGAGTAAGACATCAGTGTCCGCAATGCGAGGTAATCATACCTGAAGCATACATTGAACAAAATCCCTTTCCGGAATTCCCTTGTCCTTCCTGCGGAAAGCTCATCGATACAGTATATTTAAAAAATGTTGATCTGCATATTAAGGATGAACGAAAAGATGAGAGATTTAATGCTGCACTTAAAATCAGCTATACCAGCTATAATGAGTTCATTAGCGAATACACGAAAGATGTGAGCAATGGAGGCATGTTAATCAATACGAAAAGACATCATGAAGTTAACGACATCATTGATTTATCGCTTAATGTGCCCGGCCTCGATACGCCGATAAAAATTAAGGGGGAAGTTGTACGCGTCAAAATTCATAATGTCAAAGATGAAGACGCAGGCATCGGGGTAAAATTTATAGAAATCGACACGGAAAGCAGAAAAGCCCTGATTGATTTTATAAGAATGCAGAATGCCTGCAAATAAAACAAATGGACTGTTCATGACGTTCGGGCGACAAACGATCGTTCTTGGTTGTCTTGACTAACAAGAATTTATTTTGTTACGCTATCTAAATTCATTACAGGAGTAGATATGGCCACCGCAAAAAAAACCGGGAAAGATGTCAAAAAAACAGCGGTCAAACCTTCTTCAATAAAAAAGACTGCTGCCGAAAAGCCCCAAAGAACTGCTTCGCCGCCGAAGAATGACAAAGGAGTTTCAAAGAGGAATGCTGCCTCAAAGCTCTCCAGGGCAACTGTTCAAAAACTGTCTCATCGCGACACAAAGATTCAGCAGATCAGGCTCAAACTGCTGCAGCAGAGGGAAACACTCCTCAACGAGGCAGAAGTCGCCCTGAATGAATTGCCGGGGCAGACTATTTTCCCGGACTTGGGAGATCAGGCTTCCGCTGAAACGGACAGAAATTTCATGTTGCGTCTGAGAGGCAGAGAACAGCGTCTTTTAAAGAAAATCGATCAGGCCCTTGAGCGCGTTGATGCCGGAACCTTCGGCATCTGCGAAGACTGCGGCAGCGAGATAAATCTTAAGCGGCTTGAGGCAAGACCGGTCACGACAATGTGCATCGACTGCAAAACACTTCAGGAAGAGGAAGAAAAACTGAGAGAATCCTGATATTCAGGGAACCCTGAAGGTCCTTGTCCGGAGATTCCGCTCCGTTATATATTTTATATGTTCATCAATAAGCACCGACAATTCCTGCACAATGCCTTCCGCAGGCTTTATCCGGTGTAACTTCTCCATATCCCAAACGAGCAGATGTGCAAAAAGACTCTTTACCGCCGGGGAAAGGCTGCTCGCAGGATTATGGTCTTTTGAACACCTGCTGCATAAAACAGTCCCGTGAGAAAGATAAAATACGTTTCCTTTTTGACCGCATCTTCCGCACCCGCTCAACCCCGGCAGATACCCTGCGATATCCAGAAGTTTTATCTTATAAAAAAGCATGAGCAGCCCTGCCTGACAATCCGCCTCCATGGCACGCAGCATATTCACAAGGAGGGCATAGACTCTGTTGCTCGCGTCTCTCTCTGCCACAAAATTCAATGTTAATTCAAAAATCTCGCAAATTTTCAAAAAACAACTCAGCGAACTTCTTAAAAATTGGAAAGGGTATATGATATCCGACTGGACCAGCCTGGGTAGGGCACAATCCTCTTTCCCCCAGAAAGATATTTTCGAAAACGTAAGAGGTTCGAGGCTGCTGCCAAATTTACTCTTGGTCTTGCGGGGGCTTTTCGCGAAGGTCTTTACTATTCCGCAGTCTTTTGTGATATAGGTAACTATGAGATCAGCTTCACCAAAAGGGTTGGTCTTTAAGACAATACCTTCTGTTCTGTGCAACATTACATAATATTTCCGAAATCTTCAGGCTTAAGATTTTTGAGCCATTCATCAAGCTCATCCGCTGACCGCGTGGCCATAATATTATCTTCCACATAAATAGAAACGCCGGCCCTGAGAGCAACAGCAACAGCGTCACTCGGACGGGAATCGATCAGAGTTTCCTTTTTACCGTCATTAAGATAAATCAGCGCATAGTAGGTATTATCGGTAATTTCGGTGACAACTATTTTGACGATCTTCACGTTGAGTCCATCAACAATGTTCTTGACCAGGTCGTGAGTCAGCGGCCTCGGGGTTGCTACTTTTCCGAGCGCCAATGCGATGGAATCAGCTTCAGGCTTGCCGATCCAGATTGGAAGTGTGCCGGCGCCGTCAATTTCTTTCAGCAATAATATATACATATTGCTTCTCGGGTCAAACAGTAAGCCCTCTACCTTCATTTCTACTAGCATCTATTCATATCCCAGTTCACTCAGCATCTTTTTATCGAGAAGCAA
>JAOUFP010000436.1 GCA_029858145.1 Nitrospirota bacterium
GTATGGCTTGCCCCTTAATTCAAATTCCACCTTGTCTCCGGGTTTTTTAAGTCCTTCCCTCCAGACATTCGTCGGCAGGCGAAGCGGCGCCTCCCCGTATTTCTCAATAAAATTGATCATTTCCAGAGCGTCTTTGGGATGCATAAGATAAAGAACAAACTCCTCTTCTGTCGGTATCCGGCCTAAATGCTCTGCGAGATCCTGCCTGAGCTTTTCAAGGTCGTCCTCTTCAATTGCTTCAAGCGGTGACAACTCCTTGCGCTCGGACAGCTTTGCTTCCCAATCATCCCCGAACGTGCTCTTGTAAACCCATTCCTCGGGCCATCCCATAGGCAATTTCCCGTACCCCCCAAGGAGAAGATTCTTGAAATCTCCCGGGGCATTCCTGAAAAGACTGAGGAGTTCCTCCTGTTCATTCAGGTCCATTTCTTCAAGCTTCCCGGATTTCTCTTCAATAAATTTAACGAGGAGCCTGATTATGTGCTTAACACCGGCTTCTCCCTTTTCCTTGTCATATCTGTTTACAATCCCGCTGCAGGTGACCCAGGTTATCTGGGAGCCCGGAGTAACATCAAAATACCTGATGATCCTGTTATAGAGCGACATCACATTCAGGATAGCCGGCATGAGATGGAGAAATCCTCCATTGGCAGCCTGCTCAAAAGAACTCGGGAAGGCCCCCCCCGGCATCCTGTGGAGGGTTACCGTATGGTCGTAGCCTTTAAACGGCGATTCCGCCCATTCGTAGTGCCCTATCCAGTCCCGAACTTTCTGGACCGCTTTTTCGGCCATGGCTCTCTCTATATTGACTTTCACGCCGGATTCCTCCAGGTAGGCCTGAAGTCCCAGAATGGGAGGCTGGCCATAAAAACGGGTGAGCGAATCTTCCTGCACATCAAGCACCTTTGCGCCTGCCCTGGCAGCAGCCAGAAGAGCAGGCATGCCAAGGCCGTCGGTCGAATGCCTGTGATACTGAATTATTAATTCAGGGTACTTCTGCTTTATCGCGTCGACGAGGCTGCTGATTCTCGACGGGCTGCCGACGCCTGCCATATCTTTGATGCAAAGGACAGTTTCATCAACGCCTCCGCATAACGCGATCATTTCCTGCACGACGCTAAGATAATACTCATTGGTGGTCCAGTCAGCCTGGGTAAAGGAGACCGCTGGCTGGAAAAGCCTTCCTCTTTTCATAACCACTTCTGCTACCGTGCGCATGTTGCGGACATCATTGAGAAAGGAGAAGCATCTCCACACATCGATGTCTACCCTCGATACGACATGCTCAATGACGTTTTTAGGATAAGGCCGGTATCCAAAGAGATTCGTTTCACGAATAAGCGTCTGCAGAAGAACATTCGGCATCAACTCGCGCAGCATTTCAATCTCTTCAAAAGGGCTTTCTCTCCTGTTCATTATGCCCACATGCCACCTCGCGCCGCCGTGGCATTCCGCGCTGAACAGCCCCATTTCATTATAGAACGGCGCGAGTGTTGCCAGGTCATACATCCTGTGGCGGTTCTTGAAATCAGACTGTCCCGCGTCGCGCATCCCCGTAGACGTCAGGAACACACCCTGTGTGGCGCGCAGCGTATTGACCATTTCCCGCGGTGTCATTCCGGGCCTTATTAGTTTGCTCTGTGTCATATCCTTCCTCACATCCATTTCTGAGGACCCAGGGCCGAGATTTCTGCAACATACTTTGCAATCTTGAGTGCCTCGTCTTCGCTGTTTGTTTCTCTGAACATGGATATCAGTTCATCCATGTGCTCCTCAATAAACCGGGTGGAAAATTCTCCCGCGATAAAAGCAGGATGCCTGATGATGCTCAGCAGGAGGGGGGCAAGTGTCTTGACTCCCTCAATCCTGAGATTCCGGCCCAAGGCCCTGTCCATGGTTCTCACGGCATCCTCCCTGTCAGCGCCTGCGGTCATCAACAGCATAAAAAGCGAGTCATAGTAAGGAGGGATGTCCGCTCCTTCATACACACCGGATGCTATTCTGACACCGGGCCCCTGCGGTATCTGAAGACGTGTTATCGTTCCGAAAGAAGGGCTGAAATTCTTGGGGTCTTCTGCATTCAGCCTGACCTCCAGCGCCCATCTGTTCGGATGTATCTGGTCCTGCACAAAAGGCAGTTCCCTGCCCATGGCCACATCAAGCATTATTCCCACTATATCGAGACCGGTAATCAGTTCAGTTATGCCGTGCTCAACCTGCAGGCGGGTGTTTACTTCCAGGAAATAAAACTTTTTCGTCGGCGCATCAAAAATAAATTCTACGGTCCCCGCTGTCGTGTAGCCGATCTCTCTCATCAGACGGACCGCGGTAAAACATATCTCCTGCCGGAGATTATTATCAAGAGACGGGGAAGGAGCCTCTTCTATTATCTTCTGGTTTCTCCTCTGGAGCGTACATTCCCTTTCAAAAAGATGTACAACGTTCCCGTGCTCATCGGCAACAATCTGCACCTCAATATGTCTGCCCCGCTCAATGTATTTCTCCACGAGTATCTTGTCATCACCGAACGCCTTCTTTGCCTCGGAACGGGCCTGCGTAAAGGCCTGGGCCAACTGCTCACTGCTTTCGACTTTTACCATTCCCTTGCCGCCTCCGCCTGCCGCGGCCTTTATCATGATAGGGAAGGTCACATCCTCTTCTTTCATCCACCGCGTGATATCTCCCGCGTCGGAAAC
>JAOUFP010000041.1 GCA_029858145.1 Nitrospirota bacterium
ACTTCTCAGTGCTGATATTAAAGCTGCCTAAAATCTAATAGCTGCAGACCGGACAGTTTATGTGCTCCATAACCGGACAAATCTATTTGTTGACAACAGGAAATACGCCCCGTGCCTAAGGACCGGCCCTCAATGCTTTGGTCCAGCTGTGTTTACCAGTCTGTGTTTCTTATGGTATCCTTCTCTATATCAAAAAACTGCTTGTAGGTATATTATTCATCTATGGCTCTTACTGGAGATTTAGAACATCTACATATAGTTGATATAATTCAGCTGATAAATACCACTCGAAAATCCGGGACTTTTTCTGTCAAGGGACGCAGGGGCGAAAGCTGTTTCATTTTTAGCAACGGTTACCTGGTCGGAGCAAGCCACCTCAACAACAGGATTCGCATCGGCAATGTACTGCTAAAAATGAACGCCATAGACTTTGAAGATCTCGAACAGGCACTGGAAGTGCAGAAAAGTGCCGGCCGGAACCGCAAACCCTTGCTTATCACACTCATCGAACTTGGCAAACTGACGCGTGAGGATGCGGAAAGGGGACTGAGGAAGCTGATCGAGATGACACTCGTTGAATTGATAGGCTGGACAGAGGGGTCCTTCACCCTTGATACGGACGTTATCACTGTGTCTCCTGAATGCAGTTATCCACTCAGCAGGATGGAACAGGAAGTGAGCATTGATGCGCAGATGATATTGATGGATGCCCTTCGTGTTTTTGACGAGCGTGAACGCGACCGCCAGGCAGGGAAAACCGTACTGTCAGACGAAGAAGTATACGCGGATGTGATTTCTCAGGAAGAGTTTGAGGAAACGGTCAGGGAAACTCCTGTCCTTACCGCCGACGATTTGGGCCTGAATGAACTCGACCAACTCGAAAGAAAAATGCCCCTGGATTTTCCTTCTGTCGAAATTTTTGACCCTGCGGCAATTCACCGCCAGAAGATAAAAGACATTTTGACCGGTTTTTCGTCCGGGGAGCAGGATGCCTTCGTCTCTTTTCTCGAAAAATCCGCAAAAAGCAGAGGCTCCTGTGATGCTTCGCAACGGAAGGGGGCACAGGCAATGGGCCTCATCCTGTTCAGCGAAGATGAACTCCTCAAGCATTCGGTCATGACCATCTGCAAGGATGAGGGCGTTCTTGTGTTTTCTCCCGAAGGGGAGGAGGAGCTGGGCCGCATCATCGCCCAGTGCCTCGCCATAAAGGTCTTGCCCGTACTGGTTTTTGATTGTCCCGAAGCTCCCGCAGCGCTGCTTTCCCGGGAAAAAATTGTCAGTCTGAGGCGGCAGGTGCGGGAGCGATATCCGCAGGTACCCCTCATTCAGGTGACCTCTTTGCCTGATGACCACTTCACGCTGCAGTCTTTTCGTGACGGCATGAGGGCGGTATTTCCCAAACCTTCGAAAGAGGCCCGGAAGGAAACGTTCATTTCTGACATGATACAATTTCTGGAAATTTTCGCATCTTATATTACAGACATTTTTGATGAGCAGAAAGAACTGTTCGCGTCTGATAACATGCTGAGCAGACTCAAGGAGCGGGTCTCGGCTCTTCGTGACCTTGGCGAGCCTGCTGACGTGTCACTTGCGCTTCTTCAGTCTGTCTCAGAACTGTGTGACCGGTCTATCACCTTTATTGTGCGCCCTGAAGAACTCACCGGGGAGAAGGCCATAGGCGTGTACGACGAAAAAAACGCGGGGCCGACGTCCGTGACAAGGCTGAAGGTCTCTCTGTCAAAACCTTCGGTTTTCCGCGACGTGATAGAAAAAGGACAGTTTTTCTATGGAGAGAGCGACGATGAAGTCGCAAACAAGCTCTTTGAGGCGATCGGCGCGCCCCTGAGCCCGGCGATAATCCTTCTGCCCGTGAAGAGTTATGGGAAGACTTTGCTGTTGATCTATGGAGATTTCGGTGGAAAAGAGGCGCCACCCCTGCAGTGTGACGCACTGGAAATTCTGGCGCATGAGGCCGGACTGGTGCTGGAAAATCTGCTGTATCGCAAGCAGCCCGCTAAGGCGCAAAAAAAGTGAAGGCATGAAAGCATATATCCGCATATATAACGTGAAAGAGGATAAATAAAATGGACATGGCCACTTTTACACAAATTCTCGAAATCGCCTTTGAAAAGAGGGTCTCCGATATCCACTTCGAGGTGGATAATCCTCCTATGTTCAGGGCCCGCGGACACCTGATCCGCTCAAAACTGAACAACCTGACCGCGAAAGATACCGAATTTATCGCGTCTGCAGTCATGGAGCAGCATGGCCGGAAGCTTCCGGAACAGTTAAAGGAATTTGACACTTCCTACACTCTGGCAAACGTTGGTCGCTTCAGAGTCAGCGTCTTCCGTCAGCGGGGCAACATAGGGCTCGTGATGAGGGTCATCCCTCATCATATCGGAACGTTCGAGGAACTGAACCTTCCTCCTGTGCTGGGAAGCATTTCAAAGGCGCCGCACGGGCTGATCCTTGTCTGCGGGCCCACCGGCAACGGCAAGTCCACGACCCTCGCCTCAATGATCCGTTTCATCAACGACAATTTCAACTACAGTGTCATTACGATCGAAGATCCGATCGAGTATATTTTCCCTTCCAATAAGAGCTGTATCATCCAGAGGGAGGTGGGCATCGATACGGAAACCTTTGCCGGTGCCCTGAAAGCGGCCATGCGCATGGACCCTGATGTCATCATGGTGGGAGAGATGCGCGATCTCGACACCATTGATGCGTGCATCAAGGCTGCCGAGACCGGGCATCTGGTTTTCTCGACCCTCCATACTCATAGTGCGGCCTCCACGATCAACCGCATTGTCGGATACTTTCCTCCCCAGGCCCAGGAGAACGTCCGCCACAGACTGGCGGAGATCCTCGTGGCTACCGTTGTCCTGCGGCTCGTAAGGGAAAAGAGCGGTGAATCTATCCTGCCGGCCATGGAGATCATGTACGCGACCTCCACCATTAAGGCCTGCATCCGGGATGGCCACCTCGATGAACTGGAGCAGCATATCGAAAAAGGGCGCGATGAATATCACATGCAGACGCTCGACCAGCACCTGATTCAACTCTGCAGGAAGGAAATCATAACGCTGGACGAGGCGAAGAGGGCTTCCCGTTCAACAGACCTCGAGCGGAAGCTGTTGTATTCTTAGCCGGAAGTAACGAGCAATGAGCAACTCGTAACGCGCTTTTTTTGCTCATGACTCAGCACTCATTGCTCATTGCTCCCTCTGCGCTTATACGTTTTCTCCGTTTTTATTGCTGTTTTTGACAGTCTTCTTCTGCATGATCAGTGAAAGAAGAATTCCCACTTCATACAAAATTATTATGGGTACCGCCATTAACGCCTGGTTAAAGGCATCCGGCGTCGGCGTAAGCACCGCCCCGACAACAAAAGCAGCGAGCACCGCGTATTTTCTGTTTTTCGACAATTTTCTCGGGGTGATGATCCCGAACCTTGTGAGAAAAATCATTAACAGAGGCAGTTCGAAAATAGCGCCGAATGCGAGAATGAACTTAAGGCAGAAATCGACATAGCTTCCCACAGATATCATGGGAACCATATTCTTCGTTTGATAACCGAGCAAAAAAGTCATCGCGAACGGAAGGATTATCAGAAAACAGAATGCGGCACCTGCCGTAAACAGCGCGGTTGCAGAAAAAACAAAGGGCAGAACATATTTCTTTTCTCTTGACAGAAGCCCCGGTGAAACAAACCTCCACAGCTGATGAAAGATGATGGGCAAAGAGAGAACAAAGGATGCGATAAAAGATACCTTGAGGTGCATCCAGAACGCCTCCCCCGGAGCAAGAAAAACAAGGGATATCGGGGCCTTTTCTTTTGCGTGGATGTAAGGCTTTGTAAAATCCAGTTTGAGTTCTGATTTAAGAGGAATGGTCAGAAGACTGAAAATGTTTTCCGAATAATTGAAGGTGAAGGCAAACACCAGAAAAACGGCGACAAAGGATACCATAAGCATTTTGCGTAATTCCGTAAGATGTTCCGGTAAAGACATTTTTGACTCTTTCACCTAAGCCTTCCCTTCCTTTGCTTCCGGCACGATGTCCTTTTCGTCTGCCTTTCCTTCCTCAGCATCAGATTTCATGCTGTTTTCAGGCACCGAAAGCTGCTCTTTATATTCCGCTTCCATACTGGTTTTTGCTATCTGAACGCCTTTCTTTATCTCATTGACCCACTTGCCGAGTTTCCGGCTGAATTCCGGGAGTTTTTCCGGGCCGATGACCAAAAGGGCAACGACAAAAATTATTATTAATTCCTGTAATCCGATATCAAACATAAAAAGACCCCCAACAGTGAACAATAGTATTTGCTTTACGCTGGAAAGTGCAATTGGCCCGTCAGGGGACAATCAAATGCGCGGCAAAACTTTAACGGCAGCCTCCCCGCAAAACAAATGACGGCTAAGGAAGCTTTGCATTATTTGCAGACGGACCGCTTGCTGCAACGGCCAAATTCCGCATCATCAAAGACGTTTACGTTGCATGCGACGGCAAGCACTGACCGATAAGTGCATTTTCCGGTTTAGCTTCAGCGAAAAAAATTACTTTATAATATGCATGTGATACTGTAAAAGTTGCTGAAAATTTATGTGCGGCCTATGTGCGCTCACCTTTTTCTTCTGCTGTGTGATCTTTGTCTTCAGCGCTTCTTTTTTTGGGACTAACGTCAATCTCATCAGGTTCGGTGGTAGCTTTCTTGAAATTCTTTACGGCCTTTCCCATTCCGCTAGCAAGCTCAGGCAACCTCTTGGCTCCAAACAAAATCATGACTATCACTAAAACAATTATCAGTTCCTGCAATCCAAGACCAAACATGCTGTTTCTCCTTATTCATTAAATTGAATGTTTTCAGTATTTTTGTAATGCTGTCAATTGTAAACTCTTACATTTCCGGAACATCCTTTATTGTGACTGCTGATCTTCCGGCCCACTGCTTTCTTCAACTGAACACCGGGATCCGGTATCATTGAGCATAACAGATGCAGCCCATTTTTGTGTGAAAAAAGGCGGGGGTTGACCCCCCGCCTTTCTTCTTTTAAAATGAAATCGGTTCAGCAGGCCCGAGAGCCCGGTCCCCTTTATTTCTCCAGCGTGCCGTAGGTCGTATTCGGTGAAGGAGTCATTTGCCCGTGGCAGTCAGTACAGTTGTTCTGAGAGGTGATGCCATTTGCCAAAACATTATATAATGGCTTGTGCTTCGGCGTATATTTACCGTCTGCCCATGCATTCAGCATATGCACTGCCTCCATCGCAATGTTTGCAGAAAGACGCGCGCACCGTTCCGCCCTTTCATTGCTGAGGAAAGCGACGTTTTCCGCCTTCATCCACTTGCCAACGGAGATGTGGCAGACAGGAGTTCCTGACATGGTCATGTGTTTCATGGCAGTTTTTGATCCTGAAGGTGTAAAGTTTGGCAGCTCGTTATAGGAATAGTAAAAGGCAAGGTCATTCACCATCGCCTCGGCGGTATCGGTGTTCTTTGTCACGAGGCCGATAACGACACCCGCACCGGGCATTGTACCGCAGAGGGTACCCCATCCGGCCAGTCCGCCATGTCCCCACCTGTAGGCGTCAATGGGAAAATCCTTCCAGGCTCCGCCGGCATGTTTCTTTAATGACTCTACAAGACCTGCAATGACCGAGGAGGTGCACCACTTGGTAAAGTAGTTCTCATAGGTGGTCTGGCCCACTTCCTTGGGGTCGAGTTTTACATACTTATACTCTGATGTAAATTCGTAGGCTTCAGCGGTCTTTGCTGCATTGACCGCGCCAAGAGACAGGATTGCGGCGCCCGCTGCCACCTTTCCGCCATTGATGATCAGATCTCTCCTGGAAAGTTTTTTCTCTTCTTTCTCCATTTCGTTAAATTCCATCTGATGCTACCTCCTGTTTTCATTTTGTGTTTTTTTGTGTTAGTAAAACAAACTTCCGTCAGTGCTTAATAAATAAACAGTTCACCTCCTTTCCTGGTCGAATATCTATGTGATGTCTGTGAAAAAGTATTTAAAAAAAGTGACTCCACTTCGGGTAAATTTTCTGGTTGAAAAGTGCCTGGATTTCCGAAGTGGAGTCGAGCTTTACGGGGAGAAAAGTCTTTAAAAAAGACTTCTCTCATACAGGCTGTTCACCTGTATTTCAGAAAAACGCTGACTCGAAGACCTCGGAACTGCAGGTTAGGATCTGGGAGGGTGCTTCAACTGAAAGGCAATTAAGGACGGCTTGTTTTGAGGATGAATGATTTGGATATATCCTGAGAACGCCGAAGAAAACAGATTGTAGATAGCTTCTTTGATTGCCGGCGCCTTGGCTTTGACGGGTGTTGAGCTTCCGGATGTTTTGCATACGTCGAGAGTGATAATGTGAGCATGGTCATCAGGCCGGCGCTTATGGCGACAGGGTGAAATAGAAAAAGAGGCCAGTATCGATACGCTCAAGGCCATCAAAATCAGCATAGCGGTTACTTTCATTTCACTAAATTGGCATAAGCAATCCGGGCATGTCAACTTCAAATTGTAATTATAAGAAATGCTGTGACCATGGAAAAATGCAGTTGCGCGCCGCTACTGAGGAATTCAGGGATGCCTGTGGAGCCGCCGGGGGGCAGTTTTAGCCGTGGAATGAAAGCCTTCTTGAAGCATGCCTTATGAACAGACTCTGTTCAGGAGGGAAGATTTAAATAAACTCAGAAAGTTTTTTTTCCCGCCATTATGCACCGTGGTGACAGTATCTTCGGCACTGTTTTTTTTCAGATACGCGTCATACTCCAGTATTGCCTCGGAAAATGGAATGCCTAGGTATTTCGCATATTCTTTGATATATCCCCTCGTGTAGACATCGCCGGGAATCTCCGAAAAGTCACCCTCTTCAATCGCTCTTATATAGCGCGTAGTAATGCAGGTTGCTCTTGAAATATCGCCTATTTCAAGGCCGGATGAGATTCTGATTTCTTTCAGTCTCTTTTCCACAGGGTATAAACTTAACAAAAATATCCAAGAAAATAAACTTGAAGTTTCAATATGAGGTTGCCTGTAATTTCAGTTTGACGGCAATCGCGGAATCGCGGCACGTTTTAAAAAAGAAATTGCAGGTGCGAATTGCGGTATTTCCGGAGTTGCACGCTTCCTGCTCCGGTTCGGCTGCGCGCTTTTCTGCACTGCCTGCGTGGGCGGTTCCCCATGAATTCACATCTATCCTCCGCGATGATTTACAATAGGTATATGCGAATCGGTTCACGAATTGTTCGCCCCGACGAAGTGGGACTCTGGCCTGCTGAGATTCTGCAGATATCTGTTTACCGCGGCATGAAGGACAGCCTCGTTTTCATGCGGCAGTGTGCCGTGCGGTGCCGGGAGGCCCGTCTTCCGTACGTGATTCATCCCATCAACTTCTCCCTCTTCGATGAAGAGGCTTTTCGTGACCTCCGGGAAATGGCTGAATGGTCGGACCTTGGCATGATTCTCCACGACGAAAGAACGGCAGAGGGAAGGGTGAAAGGGGGAGCTGAACGTCTATTCAGGGAAGCGCTGGCGGAACTCGCCTCGAAAAACGCGGTCTCTTTCGAGAATGCGACCGATACGGGAGACGTCCTCTGGTTCTGGGCGGAATACGCCGATTCCATCACAATCGATCTCGGCCACGTCGAGGCCTGGGGGCTTGATTCCGTCGCATTTGTGCAGGGCCTTGATGAAGCGGCGGTCAGGAAAGTCGAGTATGTCCACATGCACCGGAACAACGGCTGGCGCTCAGGGCTCACGGACCACTGGCCGCTGACGCGGGACTGCCGGGAGGTCATGGCTCTCAGGGAACTCCTCCGGAGAAAGCGCAACGTTGGGGTGCTGCTCGAAATAAACGAGACCGACCGCATACCCGAAAGTCTTGAAATCCTGAGGGAGCTGAGAGACGGGTGCTGATTTTTTTACGCGGCCGGGAAACCAGGGATGCCTGCTAAAAAAAGCCATTGACCTTTACCTTCCTTTTTCACTTTCAGTGTTTCACCGTAAGCTTGCCTTGCCTTCGATCAGGACCGTTTCAGGGAGATTTTTTAAGGTGATATCCCTGAACCCGGTCTCTTTCAGCCACCGCTTCATTTCACGGGCGGTGTAGCAGCGCCCTTTTTCCGTTCCCGCAAGCATATTCACCGAGAAGAGAGCGCTGTGGGGCGGCGCGGTCCGTGTTTCGTCGATAGGAAACTCCTGTATGGCTACCTTTCCGGCAGGATTCAGCGCCTGTCTGCATTTGCTGAGGAGGGAGACGTTTTCTTCTTCGGAAAAGGCATGAAATATCTGGCTGATCAGGATGAGGTCATATCCGGAACCGATGCTGTCGAAGTGGAAGTCACCCGCTACGAACCTGAGCCCCTTTACCCCCTCCCGGCGCGCGACTTTTCTGGCGATCGCTATCGTCTCGGGCAGATCGAAGATTGTTGCCTGAACGCCTTTCTTGGCCATCGCCATCGCGTTTGTGCCGGGTCCGCCGCCGAGATCGAGCATCGTCCCGACGCCTTCAAGCCCGATCGCCACAAGGAGGCTCTCTGTGCGGAGCACTGTCAGATTATGCATGCCCATGATGAACGCCTCGTGGTGATGTCCGGCATGCCGGCGGCCGCGGAGGGCGGGGATTCCGGTCCTCACTATCTCATCGAGGGCTGAAAAGTTCTCCCACATCGAGGAAGCGTGGCGTATGATATCTCCCTGGTACAGCCGCGCGCCTTTTACCAGATAGCGGTTGCTCACCGGGGCATTCCGGTATTTTGCGTCCCTGCCTTTTTTCACAAGGCCCAGGCCAGCGAGCGCGTCGAGCAGTATCTCCGTGGCACGAAGATCTCCCTTCAGCATCCCTGCGAGCGCCTCCGCGGAGGCCGCCTTTTTCAGACGGTCGAAGACCCCGAGGTTGTTCGCCGTCAGCACCACCCTCGCTCCGGTAAATCCGAGATACAGCCTTCTCAGTCCTGCCAGTTCGTTGGTCACCATAATCGTCCCCCTGTGGTTTAAGTGGCTTTTATTATATACGATGCGGTGCGGGGTGTAAAAAAAGGGCGGAATACGATCTGTCTCCGGGTCAAATCCGCATGGACACATGACTGTCAGAAAACATGCAGCAGTAATTCCGGACCGCGGACAATTTTTCCCCGCCGATCATTGCGTGCTGCCTTTTCTGCGTATCCGGTATATCACGCCGGCCTTGTCGTCAGAAACAAAGATCGTTCCGTCCGTCCGGACCATAATGTCCGCGGGTCTTCCGAGCGCGCCGTCCTTTGCGAGCCAGCCGCTGACGAAATCCTCTGCGCCCAGATACCGTCCCTCATCGTCCAGTCTGTAATGTACAATTTTGTATCCTGTCGGGATGCTCCGGTTCCACGAGCCGTGATAGGCGACGAGGAGGTCTCCGCTGAATTCGGCAGGCCATCCTTCTTCGGGAAAGAACGAAAGACCGAGAGGCGCGGAGTGGGCCGGGATATCAATATGCGATGGAAACGTCTCAGGCTTGCCGCAGTTCCGGGTGCTGACCGGATCAAAATTCCGGTCATGGACATTCTTTCCGTAACAGAACGGCCAGCCGTAATCCCTGCCTTCCTGTATGATGTTGATCTCATCGGGAGGAAGATCGTCTCCGAGCAGGTCGCGGCCCATCTCTGTGGCCCAGATTTTCTTTGTCTTCGGGTGAATGGTCATAAAGACGGCGTTCCTGAGGCCGGAGGCAAAGGTTGTGAGTTCGCCTCCCGAGGCGGGGACAACCAGGATCTTAGCCCTCCGCCAGTCGTCCTCGATGCAGACATTACAGGAAGATCCGACAGAGATAAGGAGCCTGTCGTCATCCTGTTTGGGCAAAAACAGAAGCGTCCGTGTTACATGCCCGCCGCCACCCGGCAGATCGGCGATCTTTTTCTGTTTCACCGCCTTTACCTTTTTCCGGTCATAGGAATATACGTTTACTTTATCTTCTTCGGCGATGTACAGTCTGCAGTCGGGCGCGCAGCGGAATGCCATGCCGTGGGGCCGCTTCAGCCCATCGATCACCGTGACTGAACGGTCGGCCACCCCGTCATCGTTTTCATCGGGCAGGGCCACTACTTTGCCAAGGGAGGGTATGCTCACCAGCAGGGTGCCGGCCGGATCAAGCACCATTACCCGGGGGGTCCCAAGTCCCTTTGCGAAGAGGGAGAGCGTGAATCCCGGCGCCAGTTTCAGCGGCATGTCTCCGGCGCTTTCATCGGCCCGGGCGTTCTCGATAAGCGGCACAATGTCACGGGAGGGAGACGTAAGCGCGGGGCGTATTCCGCGCAGGTTCTGCCAGGAAAAGACCAGGAGCCAGATCAGGACTGCGGTGCTGCACATGAGCATGAGAGTGAGAATGCCCTTTTTCATATATAAATTCTATCACAGCGGAACTCAGCGGGATATTGCGCGAGGATCATCTGCGTGTCCGCACTTCCCGGCTTTTTTTATCCGCCTGCTTTTGCTCATAAAACTTTTGTGTTTCTCCAAAGAATTTCAGGCACGCCGCTTTATAAATACTTTTGAAAACTTAAAGCATCGTCGGTATAATATCCGGAAAAATGATGGATGTTTATATTTCGGACAGAGGAAAAATTTTGATGATGCAAAAAAGAGACGATTCACAGATTAAAAGAGATTTCAGGTTGCGCCAGAGCCGTCAGCTTCTCTCTATCGCCGTAACACTGCTGGTTATTGTTATTCTGGCCGTGGTTCATAAACGCCATGACCTCTTCGGCGAATTCTCAAAGAGCACCATTTTTGGCTTGCAGCTTGTTGTCATCGCAGCGTTTGCCGGCTTTACCGCTGTCAACTGGAGATGCCCTTCATGCAATAAATACCTTGGCCCGGATATCAGCAGGCGCGTCTGCAAAAAGTGCGGGACCAGACTGCAGTAAATTCTTCTGCCCGCTGATCAGCTCACTTCATGAGCATGTCTTCCCGATCAAGACAGAGCACTTGGAATGCCTGATAATATTCCGGGATACGCTCCCCAGCATCCCCTTGATTCCTTTCAGCCCCCTGCATCCCATAACGATGATATCTGTCTTTAATCCTTCAGCCATGGAGAGAATCTCTATCGAGGGATCTCCTACCCTTGTGAGTCCGTTGACATACGTGAATCTTTCCTGCAAATGCTTCACTGCGGCTTCAAGGATTTTCTCCGATGCCTTGTATTCGACCGATCTCACGCTGGCGACAGCTTCCTTGACCTTTTCTTCTATTTCGAGGTAAAGCCTCTCCGGGATATCAGATATAGCTGACCAGGCTACATTCAAAACGGT
>JAOUFP010000437.1 GCA_029858145.1 Nitrospirota bacterium
AAGACTTATCCAGGAACTCAAGGATGCCATGGGCAAAATAAAAACATTGAGGGGGCTGCTGCCCACATGCGCCTGGTGCAGGAAAGTTCGTGATGATGACGGATACTGGAAAAAAGTGGAAACCTATATCGAAGAACATTCTGACGCTTCCTTTACCCACGGCATATGTCCCGATTGCCTGAAAAAAAATGACCCTGAAACCTACCGGGAGTACAGGAAAAAAATAGAAAAGGATTATAAAACAGAACGGAGGAAAAGCGACAGAAAGTCGTTTAAAGGGCCCTTCAGTTCTGCGGTCAGTCTGCGTTTAAAGGAGTCGAAGAGTCCTCTCCTCAACGCTGCTGTCTGTGATATCAGCGATGCGGGTGCGTGTGTGCGGACCGATTATCCGTTGAAGACCAATTGCGTGGTGATATTCAGGAACGGGACGAAAAGTAAAAAGGGGGTCGTTCGATGGCGAAAGATAGTTCCCGAAGACAACTCCTACCGTGTCGGCATCAAATTTGCCGAACATTGAAGCAGCAGGGATTGTCTTCCGGTTCTTCCGGACCGCGGCGCGGTCCATCCTCATAAACCTGGAAATGGAAGCTGCACGCGCCGACAGGAGGTGCTTTAAGCACAAAGACGCTAAGCCCGCATTATTCATAAATCTTTCCGGTGGCAATCAAACAACGAGGCAGGAGAAGGCATTGAAAGCGGTCTTATTTCCCGATAGTCCGACAGAGTGCGTATATGAAAATCAGGAGGAAAATCCCCGGAGCAAAGCGGGAAGGAGCGACAATGCCTTCTCCCGGCTTTGGCAACTTTTTCATAGATAATGTGGATAAGTACCCAAAGAAAAACAAAAATCCGGATTGGGAATCTGCTCCGTTTCGGCAACCCCCGTTTGAAGTGGTGATTTCACCAATAATAGCTTCAAGGCAGTATCGTCGTATGATCTAACATATTGATATGATTGAAATGTTGATTGGATGGCATAGTTATTGCTATTTAACATATTATGAAGCAGTTAAGAAAAGATATACTTAAAGAGGCAATGGCGGTTTGCAAACAATCAAGCCTTTTTCACGTCTTTTCGCCGAAAGAAAAACGAGAAGCTCTCATTCACGTTTACAATGTTATCCATGAAACCAGGGATGTTAAAAGAGAAGCATCAAGGCGTTCAGCTTAACCAGATTCTGTCTCGGTGTTGACTTAAAGCTCGTTTCCGCATATAACTATAAATAAAAAGAATAAATAATGCACGTTCTGCTTTTGACCCTTATCTATCTTATGTTTTTTCTGTCCGGTGCTGCCGCCCTCATGTACGAGGTGGTATGGGTGCGCTCCCTGAGCCTTGTTTTTGGAGGCACTCATCTGGCGGTGACCGCGGTGTTGTCCGTGTTCATGGGCGGCCTGGCACTCGGAAGCTATTTTATAGGCAGACGCGTCGATGATGTTGAAAAACCTTTGAGGCTGTATGGATACCTCGAGTTCGGTATCGCTCTTGCCGCTGCCTCGTTCATTTTGCTAATGAAAATTTATCCTTCCGTCTACGCATATCTGGCACAGGGAAAGGATCATTCCATATTCTATCTTTCCTTTATACGCGTAGTGTTCACAGGCCTTGTATTGATCGTTCCCACGACACTTATGGGGGGGACCCTTCCTCTCCTGACCCGGTTCGTTTCAGGGCACCATGAAAAAATGGGCACGCACCTGTCCCTGCTGTACGGGTTCAATACCCTCGGGGCGGTTGCGGGTACGGCAGCAGCCGGCTTCTTCTTTCTTCGTTTCTACTCGGTCAGCGCTACGCTTTATACCGCGATAGCGATAAACAGTGTTATCGGCCTCGTGAGTATCCTGCTGCATGAAAAGGTATCCGCCGTGCTGGCCCGCAGGGAAGCCGGCGTGGAGCACGATGGTCAGGCCTTTCCTCAAAAATCACCGGATTACTCGTCTGAAGCAAACGCGTCTGCAAACCTGATTTCTTACCGGCTGGTTCTTCTGGGAATTGGAATCAGCGGCTTCTGTGCGCTGGGGTATGAGGTGCTCTGGACCAGGATCCTCACCCTGACCATCGGGACAAGCGTGTATGGATTTACGATCATGCTCGTCGCTTTTCTCACCGGCATCGCGCTCGGCAGCGAGACCTACGGACTTTTTCCGAAGCTGTTTCCGGACAGGGCAGGTGAAACCCGCACGCATGTCATCGGGTTCGGGATTGTGCAGTTTCTCATAGGTGCCGCAGCGCTTTTCGTGACATTCCATATCCGTGATCTCCCCCTGCATTCCACTGCCTTGCGCGGGTTTTTCCTCAGCGGGGGATTCAGTTCATTTGAGAGCCGCCAATGGGCGAACATCAGTCTCGCCTTTGCGTATATGATTGTGCCGGCGTTTTTCATGGGGCTGGCTTTTCCCCTGGCAGGCAAAGTCCAGGGAGCGTACAGGAAAAAAATCGGCCATGCGGTCGGAGATGTCCTGACCTTTAATACTGTCGGCGCGATATTCGGTTCAGCCGTCAGCGGGTTTGTCATGATTTACCTCTTCGGGATCGAAAGGTCGCTTCAGATATTGACTGTTATCAATATCGGGTTTGGACTGCTGGTAATCGTCAGCCTGAAAAATTACAGGGTGCTGAATTGGACAGTCGGGGGACTTACCCTTGCCTTTGGGGCGTTTCTTATTGTCAATCAGGACGCT
>JAOUFP010000042.1 GCA_029858145.1 Nitrospirota bacterium
GATGGATGTCCTTACCTTTTTCCAGAATGAGGACCTTCAATTTCTTTTCTGTTTTGAGCAGTTCGAGCGCTGCAAAAATCCCAGCCGGACCCGCGCCGGTTATTATGACATCGTATCTTTTCATCTCACTCATCCATCAATTCTGAAATATTCCAGGTTTCTCTCATAAATTTCAGGGCACTGAAGTTTGTCAGATCAAGATGTATCGGGCTGATCGATAAGAAGTCTTGCTGCACAGCCTCCATATCAGTGTCTTCCCCATGTTCCCAGTATATTTTTCCGCCGCCTATCCAGAAATGTTTCTCACCCCAGGGGTTGAGCATCTCCTGTATTGAATTTTCATATATCCTCTTGCCCTGTCGCGTCAATTTTATACCCTTAATGTCTTCTCTGCGGATATTGGGGATGTTTACATTTAAAAGGGTGTCATAGGGCAGGGAATGCTGAAGGACATGTTCGGCTATCTTTAACGCAAAAAAAGAAGCGGTCTCGTAGTGATAGTGCTTATCGCTGATAAGAGAAAAAGCTGCTGAGGGAACCCCGAATATGGTGCCTTCGATCGCACCGGCAACGGTCCCCGAGTAAGTAATATCATCTCCAAGGTTTGCGCCTTTATTAATTCCCGAAACGATAAGGTCAGGCCTTTTCGGGAGTAATTTGTTTATTCCAAGGGTGACACAATCGGTTGGGGTTCCATTTACGCTGAAGACGTGTTCCCTGATCTCTTCAGCCTTCAACGGTCTGTGCATGGTCAGTGAATGACCGGCAGCGCTTCTTTCCCGGTCCGGAGCTACGATATACGCGTCGCCAAGGTTTTTCATCGCCTTGTAGAGTGCTATTATTCCCGGTGAATGAACTCCATCGTCGTTAGTTACCAGAATGAGCGACATATACACGTATTCTAACAGAAATAAACCGGGCGGTGTTCAGATAAATATTCTCACTATATGAACAGACATCATATCTATATCTGAATAGAGTCATTTGAAAATTTCATAAGAATTATTAGAACCTATCTCAAAATCGGTTCTCGGTTCAAGGATGTCATTCCCGCAAGCGAAGCGCGTCGGGAATCCTTCTGAAAACAAAGAAAGATTCCGGACAAGCCGGAATGACACAAGGAGCGGTTATCATAAAATGTCAATTTTGAGATAGGTTCCAAGCAGAAAACATCTCACCCCCGTTCCTTGCTTTAAACCCACTGCCCGATTTATAGTTTTTTATGGATACAGAATGGCGACTGATCGACTCCGGTCCCTGTGATGCCTTTCATAACATGGCCCTTGATGAGGCGATCGCGACAGAGGTCAGGAAAGGAGATGTCCCGCCCACCCTGCGTCTGTACGGCTGGGACAGGCCCTCTCTGACCCTCGGCTGTTTTCAAAAAACAGCGGATATAAATATCGTCTACTGCAGGGCGCAGGATATCCCTGTTGTCAGGAGGCCGACCGGAGGAAGGGCGGTCCTTCACGGTGACGAACTGACCTACAGTTTTTCGGCTAAAACAGACAGGGGGCCTTTTTCACACGGACTCCTCGACAGCTACGGAAGAATTAGCGAAGCCTTTTCCATCGCCTTAAAAAAAACCGGAGTCACCGCTGAATCAAAAAGGGACAGGGAAACAGGCAGGGTGCCCGACAGAAGCCCCCTCTGCTTCCAGTCGAGCTCCTACGGAGAGCTCCTCCTGGAGAATAAAAAACTTGTGGGCTCTGCCCAGAAGAGATGGGATGACGGTCTGCTTCAGCAGGGATCGATACCCTATCGCTGTCATGACGAGGAACTGAAGGAGATATTCGGGGCGGAAAAAACAGCCTCCCTGAAGAACTGCATGAAAGCACTGAGGGACGCATTGCCCCTGCTCGATGAGGAAGAATTCAGGAAAACCGTTGTCTCGTCGTTCGAGGAGGCCTTCGGTGTCAGGCTTCTTCCGTCGGGCCCTTCTCAGGCGGAGTCTCTTCTTGCTGAGGAACTCCGGGAGCGGAAATATCTTCAGGCCCGCTGGAACTTTCGTCTGTAGCGTCAGCGGAAACAGCCTGACCGGCCCCCTCTTCCTGCGGTTCAGCATTCCCGGTCTCTGATTCGTAATAGTAAATGAATACCGTGGCGATGATCACCAGGCCAAGGTAACTCTGCGCCGCATAGGATAGCAGCTGCAGGGGGAACGCGATGATCGTTCCTATGAAAGGAATCAGGTTAAACGGATAGCTGAAAAGCATGAGAACAAAGCTCGCGATAACATAGGCGAAGAACAGCAGGACATAGAGCCAGAAAGCCGACTGCCTTCTCCATAAAAAAGCGACCGCCCCCCTGAAGGACATGAGCGCACCGCCGGGCTTAAAAAACAGAATCGCGAGGCCGTAAACGGTAACAGCGATCGCTCCCAGGATTACGCTTACCGCAAAGAGCGAAAGTATGAGAGAGAAAAAAATCCCGAGAAACAAGGCAAGGGTCGAATCCTGGCTTTTGGCGCTCTGGACAATCGCCGCGACCCCTCCGCCGAGCAGGCCAAGGAGAAAGGCTATCACGATAAAGACAGCTCCCATGACCAATGAAAACCACATGAGGCGGAAAAAGATCCTTTTTGCCTCTGCCAGAAAGAGCTGCATGCTGAATTTCCGGTCCGGCTCGCGCACTGAACAGCCGATGGTGCCTATTGAACCGGCAAAAACAAAGAGTCCGACGACCGTGACAACCAGGACATAGAAGAGAAAACTGGCAAGGACGATCATGACAAGTCCCATATATTTTGAGATCAGCGCAGTCGGATGCTTCAACAGCCCCATGACGTCCCGCATCTCCGCGAGCCCTGTCAGATCCAGTCCGAACATGACAAACGCGATGCCGAGCGGGATCCCCACAATAACGAAAAACCCCATGCAGTTGGCCAACATCATCCCCACCTGCAATACCACCAACTGCCACCTGCTGTTAATAAGCCTGAACCCGCTTTTTACGGCTTCCGTATAAGTCATCTTTTCTCCTTTATCATCACCGAGCACATAATTATACATCCTCCACGGCAATCTCTTCAAAACAATCGGAAGGCAGTTCCCCGATGAACCGGGAAGGCCGTATCATGCCCATGCTGTGCCAGTCCCCGGAAGTGACCGGATAGCAGAGATACAGCGCCTCCCTGGCCCTCGTCACCCCCACGTAAAAGAGCCTCCGCTCCTCTTCTTCGTCATCGTTTCTGAGCGATTTGGCAGAGGGGAATTTGCCGTCGTTCATCCCTATCAGAAACACCACCTTCCATTCAAGGCCCTTTGCCTGATGCACCGTGGACAGGACGACCCTGCCGCCGGTTTCCTCCGACCCCCCGGCTTCCGTATCCGAAACACCGAGGAGAGTCATATCCGCCAGGAACATCTCGAGTGAATCGTACCGGAGGGCAAACCGCATCATCTGTTCGATGTCCTCTATGCGCATCTCGGCGTTGGGATAAGTGTTGTACAGATGCTCTTCATACCCATGCCGGAGGATATGCCCGATCACCTCAGAAGGCGCGCCATGAAACTGTTCGCCGCCGACTTCGCCCAGTATATCGACAAAGCGCCTGAAACCGGCTGCCGCCTTTTTCGGCACAAGCACGGCTGCTTCGGATATCCGGTCCAGCGGCTTTTCATGCGCCCGGATGAGATTCCATATTTTTCCTGCCGTGATATTCCCGATGCCGGGAACCAGTTTCACTATCCTCTTCCAGCTGATCTCGTCATGCGGGTTTGCCAGCACCCTCAGAAAGGAAAGCAGGTCCTTTATATGCGCCTGCTCAAAGAATTTCAGGCCCGATCGCACCTCAAAGGGGATCCCTCTCCTCTGAAATTCCATCTGCAGTTCCATCGACTGGTAATGCGAACGGTAAAGCACCGCCAGATCGTCGAACGACCTGTCGTCCCTGTTGAGATCGATGACTACCGATGCGACAAATTCCGCCTGCACAAAAACATCCCTCAGCGGCACCACAAAAGGAGGGTCTCCCGATGCCGCGACAGCATGCAGTTCCTTCTGAAACTGCTTCCTGTTGTTCACGATGATGCTGTTCGCGAGACGCAGTATCTCGGGCGTCGACCGGTAGTTGGTCGTGAGCTTGAATATGGGCGCACCCGGGTATTTTTCGGGAAACCTGAGTATGTTCTCGAAATCAGCTCCCCTGAAGGAGTATATCGACTGGGCATCGTCGCCGACAACCATGAGATTCCCCGTGCCACCCGCGGTCAGGTCGATGATGTCCGCCTGCAGGCAGTTCGTGTCCTGATATTCGTCCACAAGGATATGCCTGAACTTCAGCGAGTAATATTCGCGTATCCTTTCGTTTTCCTGGAATATCTTCTTCCAGCCGGCAAGGAGATCATCGAAATCCATGAGGTTCAGGGCGAGTTTCTTCTTTTCATAGAGCCCCACGATCCCTGCGATATCCTCAACCGCGCCGGTAAAATGGGGAAATCTCCGCAAGACAACCTCCTCCACCCGTGTCCCGGTATTCTTTGCGAGACTGCATATCTCAGAAAATACCGCGCCCTTCGGGATGACCCTGTCTTTTTTGAAGAATTCAGCGATGCATGACTCGAAAAGCTCTTTCGAATCTTCGCGGTCAAGGATCGAAAAACCCTGCTTGTACCCTGCCAGTTGGCAATGCTGCCTCAGAAGGAGGTTGGCCGCATGATGAAAGGTGCCGCCGAAAAGGCCCGCGATATTTCTTCCGATCAGGAGTTCCACCCTCCTCATCATCTCCTTTGCCGCCTTGTTCGTGAAGGTGAGCAAAAGAACATTCTCGGCCCTGATTCCGCTTTCGATCAGCCGCGCGACACGGTAGGTGACCACCCGCGTCTTGCCGGTCCCTGCACCGGCAAGCACGAGCGCAGGGCCCTCCTGATGCATCACCGCTGTGTACTGCTCAGGATTGAGTTCATGCTCATAATCCACCTTCAGCACCGCAGGTTCTCTATGGAGGAAGTATTTTTTCATTTTGCTCGTCTTTTAATATCCGGGCCTATCACAAAATTATTAAACAAGGTTGACAGAAAAGAGCAGTTTTCCCTTTTACCGATACTATCGTTACTATAGCCACATACCTCACCCTCCAGAGGAAGCGTGAGGGGGACTAACTTATGAACTCCTCAGTTTTTGCAATGTTTTTCTCTTTGTTCCCGCTTGGAATTTTGGCTGTGGTGAATCACCTTCTTCAGTCTTCAGATTTTAAGAACTTCAAAAATTTAATCAAACGCAAAGAGCGGCAGCGAAGACCTTTTGAGTATCCCTTTTTCTTCAGACATCCTGAAGAGCCCTTCAACCGCCCTGATGCCGGCATCCCCTAAGTCGAGCGAGTAATCATTCACATAAAGCCCTATATGCTGCTCTATAACGCTGTCGGCGAGTTCCTGGGAGTGTTTTTTTATATATGCCGTCGGTTCGGCGCTGTTTGCAAAGGCGTATTCAAGACTTTTCCTTATGTCTGTTTCTATCTTTTTTATCAGGTCTTTCCCCAGTCCCCGTTTCGCGATAATACCCCCGAGGGGGATCGGCAGTCCTGTTTCCCGTTCCCACCACTCACCGAGGTCCAGGAGCTTTCGCAGACCCGCATTCTCATAGGTGAAACGGCTTTCATGGATGATCAGCCCCGCATCAGCCTCATTATTCCGGACAGCATCGATAATGCGGTGAAAGGGCATTATGAGCACCCTTTCCTTCAGAGACGGATCGAAAAGCTGCAGGAGAAGAAACGCGGTCGTCAGTTTCCCGGGTATCGCGATTTTTCTGCCGCAGAGGTTTTCCATCCGCTCATATTTTTTTGAGACGACGAGAGGCCCGCAGCCTTTCCCGAGCGCGCCGCCCGACCTGAGCAGGCAATAGGTTTCCCGCAGATGTCCAAAGGCATGGAAGGATATCTTCGTGATGTCAAGCTCAGCGCATCCGGCCTTCCGGTTCAAGGTCTCGACATCTTCGAGCATCTCCCTGAAGCGCAAATCTGTATCGATCCTGCCGTGGACCAGCGCGTAAAAAATAAAGGTGTCATTCGGACAGGGGGAGTACCCAAGAGACAGAGACGTCATCTAGCGCTTTCCCTGCTTCTTCGCCGGCAGTTCGTCAAGTTCCGTTATCCCGGCCGTACGCATGCAGACACGGCAAGCGCTGTGCGCGGAGGTGCCGTCTTCCCAAAATTCGGCCCTGAGCGACGCATTTCCGCAGGCAGGGCAGCTATTCCGCCGGGACTCTCCACAGCCCTTCTCAGGGCCGAATTTTAAAAGAGTGCCGTCCATCTTTGCCGCCTGTTCACTTCACATGATTCCATGGCTATATTATATCTGAAGCAGGCTGGTTCCGCATAACCCGCGGTACAATAACGCATCCGGTTTTCAGCAGCAGGGGAGCTTCCCCTTGTCCCTTTCCTGAATCAACTCCGGCTGAGCGTCAACCTCTCAAGAAACTGAAACACCGCCTTTTGGCAGTTCTCTGAGGCAAGCAGCACGTCCCATTTTCCCCTGTCGCGGTCCTCCACGCTGTTGCTGATCCCCCTCATCTCAACAAAAGGTATTCCATAAAGACGGCAGATGTGAGCAACCGCGGCCCCTTCCATATTTTCGCAGAGAGGACTGAATTTTTCGGAGAGTTCCCGGGCCCGCTGCATGGTTCCTGTGCAGGCAGAGACTGTCAGGAATATCCCCGATTGTGCCGCTGCGACATTTCCGGATGCCTCCAGTGCAAGTCTGCTCATGCGTCTGTCGACCGGGAATTCATTGAAATACCGCCTCCCGCGTATCTTTACGAGCGGTATCCCCGTTATTTCGAGGGAATGGATGCCGTCTTTCAGCAGAACCCCCTCGTCAGCATAGATCTCTTTTGAAGCAACGGCGATATCACCGGCCTTCAGCCCTGAGGAAGGAAAAGCGCCCCCGATGCCGAAGTTTATGATGCATGACGGAGAGAATTTCTCAATGAGCACGGTCACGGCATGCGCGGCATTCGTCTTTCCCATGCCTGATATGCCAAAAACGACGCGCTTTCCCTCAACGGTGCCTGAACGGAAGGCCGGATGCCCGGGAAGGCTTTTCCCTGCAGTTTTAAACGTGCTGCTGAACAGTGTCCCCTCGGAAATAACCGAGGCCATAATCCCGATACATTTTTTATTCACTGATCCTGAAAAACGCACCTTTTTCTTTTGATTTCAATGTATTTATCATAGCACAGGCCTTGAAAAAAAAGATTTTCTATGTTAATCTTTCTAACCTGAAAAACCTTTTTCAGGAATAAATTCACACGCCGGCTACAGTTCTGCGATGGTCCTTTTAAAAAGGGTGAGCAGAACAGGCGGAGGAAAAAACCATAGGAGGAAAATCATGGCAGTAGTTTCAATGAAGGAATTGCTTGAGGCTGGAGTACACTTTGGTCATCAGGTAAAGCGCTGGAATCCGAAGATGAAAAGATATATCTTCGGCGAAAGAAACGGTATTTATATCATCGACCTGCAGAAGACCCTGCGGGGTCTGGAAGATGCGTATGCATTTGTCAGGGATCAGGCTGCAACAGGCGCGGGAGTGCTCTTCGTCGGCACCAAAAAGCAGGCGCAGGATGCGATCATGGAAGAGGCCAACAGGGCATCAGCCTTCTACATCAACCAGAGATGGCTGGGGGGAATGCTGACAAACTTTACGACCGTAAAAAAGAGCATCGAGCGCCTCAAGAAGCTCGAGACGATGAAGGAAGACGGCACGCTGCAGCTTCTCACGAAAAGAGAGGCCTCCGCTCTCGAAAAAGAGAGGGAAAAACTCTCCAAAAACCTTTCCGGAATCAAAGAGATGAAAGAGCTTCCGGGAGTCATCTTCATTATTGATCCCAAAAAGGAAAAGATAGGTGTTGCCGAGTCAAGGAAATTATCGATACCGACCGTGGCGGTTGTTGACACCAACTGCGATCCCGACGAAATCAATCACGTCATTCCAGGGAACGACGACGCGATAAGGGCCATCAAACTCCTTACCTCAAAGATGGCTGATGCCGTAATCGAAGGAAGAGCTGCGCTCACCAAGGAATCCCAGCAGGAAGAGGAAAAGGGACAGATTGAAGAGAAAATCAAGACAGAAGAGGCAGCGGAGGTAACAGAATGACGGAAATTTCAGCAAGCGTAGTAAAAGATCTCAGGGAAAAGACCGGCGCGGGCATGATGGAGTGCAAAAAGGCGCTCACCGAAAGCAGCGGCGACTTCGAAAAGGCCATTGATCTCCTCAGGCAGAAAGGGCTTGCCACTGCAGCAAAAAAGGCAGGCAGGACAGCCTCCGAAGGGATGATCGGGTCTTATATACATATGGACAGAATAGGCGTAATGACTGAAGTCAACTGTGAAACGGACTTCGTGGCAAGGACCGATGACTTCAAAGAACTGGTCAAGGATATCGGCATGCATATCGCCGCCGCAAATCCCACCTACCTTTCAAGGGAAGACGTCCCCCAGGATGTTATAGAACGGGAAAAGGAAATATACCGGGCCCAGGTGACGAACAAACCACCGCAGGTAACAGAGAAGATAATAGAGGGAAAACTGGACAAATTCTTTTCTGAGACCTGTCTCCTTGAACAGATTTTCGTCAAAGACCCGGAACAGAAGAAAAAAATAAAGGATATTATTACCGAGAAAGTCGCCAAGCTTGGAGAAAACCTCATGGTCCGGAGATTCGTTCGGTTCCAGCTTGGTGAAAACCAGCCTTCCGGACCGAAGAGCTGCTAAGGAGAGAAATGGCCCGCAAATTTAAGAGGATACTCCTGAAAGTCAGTGGCGAAGCGCTCATGGGCGACAAGGGTTACGGAATCGACGCGAATACCGTTGATTTCATGGCCAAAGAGATAAAGGACGTCTTTTCGATGGGTATCCAGCTCGCCATCGTGATCGGCGGCGGCAATATATTCCGGGGCGTACAGGCAAGCCTTGAGGGCATGGAGAGGGCATCTGCGGATTACATGGGCATGGTGGCGACCGTCATCAACGCCCTCGCCCTTCAGAACGCCCTCGAAAAACACGGCATCCCGACACGGGTGCAGTCTGCTATCGAGATGAAGGAACTTGCCGAATCATACATCCGCCGCAAGGCGATACGGCATCTTGAAAAGGGACGTGTCGTTATCTTCGCGGCGGGCACGGGAAATCCTTACTTTACTACCGATACTGCAGCTGCCCTGCGGGCGATGGAGATCGGAGCGGAAGTTATCATGAAGGGAACCAAGGTGGACGGGGTATATTCCGCGGATCCTGTGAAGGACCCTCGCGCGGTAAAATTCAGCACCCTCAGCTATATCGACGTGCTGAAAAAGGGTCTCGGCGTCATGGATTCCACTGCAATATCATTATGTATGGACAATAACCTGCCGATTGTGGTATTCAATCTAAGAGGCAAAGGGAATATTCGGAAGGTAATTGAGGGGAAAAAGATCGGCACGCTCGTTAGGGGGAACAATGATTCAGGAGCTAAGAAAAAAAACAAGTGACAGGATGCAGGGCGCTATAGACGCGCTCAAAAAGGAATTCGCCTCTGTCAGGACCGGCAGGGCTTCCATGGGACTTCTCGACGGAATCGTCATCGACTATTACGGCACACCTACCCCTGTTCAGCAACTCGCAAGCCTCAGCATACCTGAAAGCAGGCAGATCGCCATCCAGCCCTGGGAGCAGAAATTAATCCCTGAAATCGAGAAGGCGATTATGAAATCCGATCTCGGACTTACGCCGATGAACGACGGCAGGACGATCAGGATTAATATCCCTGTCCTCACCGAAGAACGCAGAAAGCAACTGGTGAAGATCGTCAAGAAAAGGGCGGAGGAGTCGAGGATAGCGGTGCGCAACATCAGAAGAGACTCTAACGAAGAGCTGAAAAAACTCGAGAAAAATGAGCATGTCAGCGAAGACGAAGTGAAAAAAGAGCATGACGAGGTGCAGAAAATCACGGATTCGTTCATCAAAAAAATCGATGAACTGCTGGAGCATAAGGAAAAAGAGATCATGGAGGTATGACAATGAACAGTAATTTTGTATTGAAAGTAGAAGATGCGAAGCTTCCCGATGTACAGAAGGCCCTTCAGCAGGCCGGCATCAAGGTAAGAAGCATTATCGAAATTTTCAAAGAGGAAGTCAAGAAAGAAGAAGCGAACTGATGGCGGCAGCTTCCACCAGAAAGAGTGCGCAGAAAAAGACCGCTGTAAGGAAGAATGCGGTCAAATCCATCTCTGGCAGGACTGCAAAGTCTGCCGGCAAGGCGAAAAAAGACGTTGCCGCCAGAAAGACAGCGGGGAAAATCCCTGCCGCGCCAAAGACGGCGGCAAAAAAGACACCCGTAAAAAAGACGGTTCCACCTAAGGCAGGGGGGCCAAAGACCGCTGCACCAAAGTCAGCTGGAGTGAGAAAGCCTCAGCAGAAGGCAAAGACCTCTCAGGACAGATTGCTTGAGCTCAGAAAATCCCTGCTCAGGAAAAAAGAGGACATCCTGAAAGAGGCGAAAGAAGAGATTTCAAAATATATCAGCGGCGAAAATAAGCAGCTTGTTGATACCGCCCTTGACGACGGCGACTGGGCTGTAGTTGATATCTCTGAAGATATCAGCCTGCTGAGGCTCTCCTCTCACAGGAAATTAATGCACGGCATCGACGAGGCGATCAGAAAAATCGCCGAGGGGACGTATGGCATCTGTGAAGAATGCAATGAGGAGATCAGCGAGAAAAGACTGCTGGTGCTGCCTGCGGCGACTCTCTGCATAGACTGCCAGGAGCACAAGGAGCAATTCGAGGCATTTTCGGCAGTGAGCGAAGAATAGTCCGTAACGTACTTGTCAGGCTAACACTGACCATAGACCTCGGCAAGTATTTCGGCTGCGCCCTTTGCCAGCAATGCCTCGGCTAACGCCGTCCCGATCGCTTCAGCATCTTCAGGACGCCCGGCGGAATACTCCCTGATAATCCTGTCGCCTGATACACTTCCGACCAGGCTGTCCATGACCAGCGTGCCGTCCTCCATTCTGGCATATGCCGCTATCGGCACCTGACAGCCTCCCTCGAGTCTCTTCAGCAGCGCCCTTTCGGCCTTCACACAGATCGCGCTTTCCGCGTGATTCAACGGTGCGATGAGTTTATGCGTAAAATCATCGTCAACCCTGCACTCTATCCCGATCGCGCCCTGTCCTATCGCCGGAAGCGTAATATCGGGAGAAAGAATTTCGGTAATCCTGTCCGCCCATCCGAGTCTCTTTACTCCAGCAACTGCCAGGATTATGGCGTCG
>JAOUFP010000043.1 GCA_029858145.1 Nitrospirota bacterium
CTCCACTACAACAAAGACATCTTCAAAACCGCCGGGACAAAGACCAACTTCTTCGTGAGTGTCCGCAATCTCTTCAACGGCTCGCAGTACTGGTTCGATCTGATCAAAAATCCCGGCAGATGGGTGGAGGCAGGGTTGAGGATTGAATTTTAGCGGCAGGACAAATTCCGCAACTTTTCATGCTATTTCCTCCTGGTTCCCTTTAGCCCTCTCACTAACCGGCAGTTCTTTTCCATGAGAGCTCTCAGTTTAGCCATAACCAACGATTTCATTAATTTGGAAGCAAGGTCTTTTTGAGCCCCGATTACCAAATGAAATCATCACCATTGCCGCAGGACTTCCAAGTGTTTATTTCAAGGGGTAGTCAACAGAGAACGAAAAAGAGGTTCTGTGAACTCAGTATTAATCCGATAAGCTATTACCACCAGTCGAAAAGCTTAGAGAACGAGTCACTGATAAGATCATTCCTCTTCGGGTAATTCGCCTTTTTCAAAGCAATTGGCAGGGCAGCCGCGGCAGGTGCCTGCAAGGTACGAAAGGTCTTTCTTCTTCTCCGGGACTGTGCAGTTGAGGATATGTTCTTTCGCCTCGCCGGTTACACGCTGCATAAGATTGAATGTTTTTCCGCAGCGCGGACACTCTTTCATAATTCGCCTCGTTATCCCTTCTCTTTTTTATATTCTACCATGCCGGGTGAAAGACATTGATCAGTGACCGGTGATTAGAACCTATCTCAAAATCAATAGTTTTTGTCATTTGCCCTTTTTTTGTCATTCCCGTGCAGACGGGAATCCAGTGTTTTCAAGATGTTCCGGATACCCGCCTTCGCGGGTATGACAGCCTTTTCAGAAACAACCGGTTTTGAGACAGGTTCTAGTGACTTGAGTAAAAAAAGCAAGGAGTAATAAACATCCGGTGATTTGTGGATAGTGGCAAGCCCAAAAAAAGCCATGGTTCTTTGCACACAAAAAGCTGATTATTGAACAGTGAAGGGAGCAAGGCGCAGAACACGGAGTAAAAGACTCTGTAACACTTTCAAAGACTACAGGACCGCTGCAAAGGCAGGGATTAAATTATTTTGCAGCGTTCATTTTCCATCTTCATAGTTTCTTCAATAATTTCATGTAGGCTTGTTCGAAAGGAGGACAGAAGAGTATAGATTCATACTGCATTTCATCCGGGACTTCCTTGATGAAAGACCCGGGAATCAGGTCCATTAATTAAACGAAGGAGTATTCAGATGAAGAAAAGTGTTCTGTTTTTTACGGTTATTTTTATCTTCCTGGCGGGCTTCACCATTGATTCTCATGCGCACGTGCGCGGAAAAGGCCGGGGATGGGGAATGCCGGCGTGCAGCACGATGCAGGGAATGGGGCCGTGCATGTGCGGAGGGTGCATGGCCATGTCAGGGGAACGGCCGATGATGGGGATGGGTATGAGAATGATGATCTCAAACCTCGGATTGGATGAGAAGCAGGCTGCTGAGTTCAGGGCGATACACCTCACGATGAAGAAGGAGCGCATACAGAAGAATGCGGAAATCAGGATTGCCGAACTGGAACTGAGGGAACTGCTGGACAAAGACCCGGTTGACACGAAAGTCGCGGAGGCAAAGGTCAAACAGACCGAATCGCTCCGTTCGGAACTGAAGATGCTGCATATCAGGACTCACGAGAAGGTCAAGGCAATGCTGACACCGGAGCAGAGAAAGAAGCTTGAATCCTTCAAGGGCATGGGATACGGCATGCGGCATGGCATGGGGCGCGGCATGGGAATGATGGGCAACTGCCTGATGATGGGGAACCCAGGCGGCATGGGCCAGTCGGACCAGATGAATCCGGCAGATGAGGGTGAAATGCAGGGCGATGAAGACATTGATGATGCTGAATTGCCTGCTGAGAGCCGCGCCGACTGAAACAACAGGGGGAAACAGGTACACATCCTTTTCCCCCGCTTTCTCCTGTTCTTATCCCGGCCTGAAAGGTTCATGGACCCCACAAAGCCGCGGAAGTCAGAATCTCCTGAAATTGATCAGCAGATATGCACCGATCAGGTAAAGAAAAACGCCCAGGAGGATCGAAGGGAAGAAACCTATTCGCGGGGTCAAAAAGATGATCGCGAATATGTAGGCGAGCCACGGAACAAGCATGATCAGAAGGCCGTGGGCGTATGAAATCACCTCCTTCTGCCCGGACTCCAGATAGATCGTGAAAAAGGTTATCAGGGTTATTACGGGCAGGTTGGCGACAAAGGCGGCAAAAAGGCCCTTCGCATGGCTGGCGAAGTAAGTAACAGTGCTTACGATAACTCCGCCAAAGAAAAAATAGAAAAGATATTTGATTGCCATACAATTATTTGCTTACATTATGGCGTATCTCCGGCAAAAACTCCATGCCAAAGCCGGGCGCTTCATGACAGCAGAAGATGAGAATATAATTCTTCATGTTGTGCTTTTGCATCGAAAGCCGGGTGAGCGAATTACAGGTATCTCTTTCCCTGCATCCAGGATAAAGGCCCTCCATTTCAGGCTGTTTGTGCCGGAGGCGGGTTCCTGAACTTTTCAGGAAAAAGAAGGGGGAAGGTTCTCACCGACCTGATGAGGCCCTTCCCCCCGGTCATCTCAGTTTCTCTGCATCATAACAGGTTATACGCCATTTTTATTTTGCCATGCTTTATCCGTGTATGGCATCTGTGGCAGTCGATATTCTTCTTGGTGACATGGTTGTTGTGCACAAACTCGACATCATTATACCTGCTGCCCCTGTCGACATGGCAGAAGAAACACCTGTCTGAAGGTACATTGCCGTCCCCTTCAATTACCTGCAGATGACATTTTTCGCACTTCATACCTTTTTCAAGATACTTTCTGTGTTCAAAGGACTTCCCGTTGACCATAATCGCTTTTGTCGGAGCACCGTGGCACGAAGGACATCCGGTAACCGCAAATTCCACATTGCCTTTTTTCCTGAAATGACACAGAAAGCAGGTGTCTTCTGACACAGCGAGATGATTTCCCTGAACCATATCATAATGGCAGCTCGCGCAGTGCAGTTTCATCCCCCCTCGTATTTCTGTGAAATGAGGCTTGTGGTCGAAAAGTATCCCCTGTTTGAATGTCACCTGCGATTCAGCAAGGCGCATGGAATGACAGCCGGTCTGGAGACACTTGGCGTCCGGCACTTCAGCCCTCGGCCTCGGGTTGCTTGAACCCGCGAAGAATTTGAACTGGTTGGCCATCGCATTCCACGAACCGTATTCATGACACTTCAGGCATTCCACCTTGTTATGTGAGGATGTCTGCCATCTCTCATAGAAAGGGGTCATAAAATGGCATGTCACGCAGTAAGACGGTTTCTCGGAAATTCTGGAAAGACCCGCAAACGCGCTGATTGCAATAATTAAAAATACCCCGACGATTACCAAAAAACTTTTTTTGTAGATGATGTCCGTTAGCCCCATAAAAACTCCTCCCATTACATTAATTTTATCTACTATGAAGCAATACTGATGCCATCCACAAGCCCTTGATTTTCAATATCAAATTGCATCATGAACTGTCGCATATCTGCAAAAGTGACTGCACGTTTGCAAAAAGTTTTTCAGTATTTCATTCTTAGCCGCTTTCCTGCATGCCTCCCTTTCCCTTTAAAATCAAACCGACTAAATAACCAATTAACGATGACCCCGCGATAAAGATGACGATCGCCGTAAGCAGGCCCCATAGCATGAACGCAACCATAATGATTTTAACCGGCATTGTCGAATCCAATGGTGACCCGAAGATGAGACCGGATGCTTTAAGTCCGATCCACCCGCCGACAAAGATGCCGGGCAGCACTGCAAAGAGCAACGAAAGAATAACGCCTATCCATCCTCCTACATAGCCAGTTTTCCTGGCAAGATCTTTTGTATTCATTTTTTGTCCCCCTTTCCGGTCATTTTCATTACCAGATCTTCCGACATTCTTATTTTCCCGTGATTAATTATAGGGTGGCAGAACAGACAGTCAATTTGTTTCTCAGTCACATGCTTTCTGTGAACAAAATCAACATCATCGTATTTGTCCGTTCTTTCGACATGGCAAAAATAACATTTCTCCTTGGGAACAATGCCCGTGCCGCTTTCAACCTCAACATGACATTCAGCACAATTGTGACCTTTACTGAGCGCGTCACTATGATTAAAAAGTCTTCCATTGTGACTGATAACTTCTTTCGGAGCGGTGTGACATCTGCCGCACCCGCCGAATGCCCCGCCCTTTTCAGCCCCCATGAAATGGCATAAGAAGCAGACTTTCATCGAAACCTTGACGTGTTCTCCCTGTACGATATCGGAGTGGCAGCTCCTGCAGTGAAGTTTGATCCCCCTTTTCAACTCCATGAAATGAGGTTTATGGTCAAACATAACCTGCCGCTTGGTACAGGAAACTTTTGACTCAATAAGTCTTTTTTCATGACAGCCATTTTGCAGGCAATTCGCGTCAGGAACATTCGTCAATGGTCGTCTGTTGTAGGCATAGGTATCAGCCAGAAATTTAACCTGGCTCGAAACAGAATCCAGCGGTGTATAGTTATGACATTTAAGACAGGGTACTTTACTGTGAGTTGATGCCGCCCACTTGTTATAGGACGGCGTCATGTAATGGCACACCTTGCAGTTCTCCGGATTCTGAAAGGTAACATTCTTGATGAAATAATAGGAGCCGAAGGCGAGCCCGGCAAAGGCGACGGTAAAATAAAAAAGATACAAAACCTCCTTCAACGATGCGGACAATATTCGCTTAAACATAACTTACCCCCCTTTCGATTTATTTGCTGCATTTTTCAATATATATTCGAGGCTATCATAACACTTAACGAATTGAATTCTAATTGGGGAAACTCATTACTTCGGATGAATAAAACTCTCAGGTGGAATGTTTTTTTCTCCTATGCCGGCGTGCCGGGAAGATCAACGCTCAACTTATGGTAAGACAGTAAAAGCGCAGAAACGTAAATACGTGAACGCGTAAAGGCAAAAAAACAGCAATGAGTAATAAACATACGTTAATTAGTGCCTGGCGATCAGTGACCGGTAAAAAATCTCTATGCTCGATGCCCTTTCCTCTGCGCTCTTTGCTCCCTGCTCTCAGCCCTGCACCTTCAACTTTCTTATCCCATCCAGCAAAATCCTTGTGGCGATACAATCATCCTCGTTGTATTCCAGTATCCGCTTCCTGATGGAACCATCTTTTGTTTCAACCCACCGATGGTACCATTCGATTGAAGAAGCTCCGGAGGGATCGGTGTCGCGCCATGCGAAGCCGAGATAAATCGCCAGCGTCTTGATCGAGTGATCGCGCGTCGGCCACACGGTCTTACGCTGAACAACATCGAAATACAGGTCAACCGACTGTTCAGGAGAAAAAAGGTCCTCAATCTCCTGCTCAGTAGCGACATGGGGATATTTTTTCTGAAGCTTTCTCCATATCGTGCGCTCGTACTTCGAGTAATAATAGATCACGCAGGGCCGTGAAGACCGGATGTATTGCCATGAGCCGGCAAAAGCCCTTTCCTCTTCCTCCGGCGTCGGCTCCTCAGCAAAGAATGGATAATACGTTTCCGTGCAATTATCCTGATTTCTCCGTTCGGTAAATCCGTGCAGATAACAGACATCTCTCATGGGATCAGTCTCGATATCAAAGAATATCTCCAGAGCAGAACCCGGCAATGCTGCCGGCTCTGTAAGAAAAGGTTCGGCATCGGGTTTCACCTGCAGCCGGGCGCGGGTCTGGAATTTCAACAGCGTTTCCGGGCCGATATTCGGAATAACCGATTTATTGCCTCTCAATAGCGAATTTATATCGATATGCGCCAGTTCAGAGACGGTCCTGACATAGGCGAGCATGGCGTCACGTTTTGATCTTCCCAGCTCAGGGACCAGCGTGAGGTCATTTGCCCTGAGTATCGCATTCATGCATACAGTGCGCCAGTGGCAGAGTTTGCATACGCCCGCGTACGCCGGCAGTGTCTGCTCTATTCCGGAATTTATTGAAATAACCTGCGAGAGCACCTCCTGATAGATGGACCAGAGGGTAGCTGCTTTGCGATTGCCCTGAAGGGCCTCGAGATCATACGTAATTTCCTTCCCGTGAACGTCCCATACAAACGGGCACCGGCCTCCGGACATTCCGATTTTCTCAAGGATGTCCGTGTAGAGCGCCAGCTGCACGGCGTAATGCTTTTTCGGTTTGCCTTCTTCGAGATCGGAAGCGCCCTCTTCCCCTGCCCCGCTTTTGATGTCCCCGGCGACATACCCGTTGTTTTGCCTGCGCAGCAGATCAGGCTCGCCGACCAGCTCCCCTGCCCTTATCCGCCCCGAATAAATAAGGGCGTCTCTCCGGCGCATCGCCTCGCTTGTAGCGGCTTCCTTTTTCTCACCCCGGAAAGAACTCAGATCAGTGAAGGGGATTTTCAGATCTCTGATCACCTCCTGTTCAAAGGCATTGCCTTTTTCCCAGAGAAGCTGGACAAATACGCTGACAGGGTCCCTGTCAGCGGGATTTCCGTAGAGATCCAGGCTTACGCGATGGGGGCACTGCACAAAGTTGTAGAGCATAGAAGCGGTGACAGTCCCGGGCATATCTCTGATACCCCTTTTATCCCTGTATTTATCTGATAATAGCATAAGTATTTTAGGGAAAGGGAAAGACCGCATTGAGCAATAAACATCCATTAAATAGTGATTGGTAACCAGTGATTGGTAAATGGCAAAAAAGCCAATGATTAAAACAAAAAAGGAGAACAGAATAGCATGCGCCTTCGGGCCGATCACAGAAAAAAGCAGCGAGGTATATGACTCGCTGCTTATGGAAGTGGGAAAAAGCAATACACTGCGGTTCAGCGGCAGTAGGCATATCCGCCGTGCCCTCTCCCTGCAGTATCCGGCGCCTTCTCGTGTATCTCGTCCTGAAGATCCCTGATCTCTTTTTCCAGCTCTGTAATAGCCTTCGGATCAGCTTCAGGGTTACGCAACGCCTCAGCGTAATCGAATTTTTTGCTATGGAGTTCTTTCCTCAGCGCGGCGGTTTCATCCAGAAACTTCTGGTCATATGCATCCGCACAACCGTAAAAGTGTCCGTGTCCATGCCCTGGCCTTATCATATGTCCGCCATAACCGCAATCCATCATGTGCACGCCTCCCCAGGCTCCGGGCCCATGCGCAAATGCCAGCGTCCCGAATACAAAGATTGACAGAACCGAAATCACAGCAAGCATCTTTTTCATGATGCACCTCCTTTATAAATGTTTTCTTGTTTATAGGGTACGACAGAAGATTGAAGATAAAATGAAATTGTTGTGAAATTATTTTGAAGAACAAAAGGCAAACTCAAGGCTCATAATGAATACTGCAATGAGCAATAAACATCCGGTGCTTCGTAACCACTGATTGGTGACTGGAGTTAAAAAAGCCATGAGCAATGACTACCCGGCAATGAGTAAAAATGAAGCTCTATGCTCCCGGGCGGAGGTGAAACCCAAACGTAAATAAATTTTCTACTCCCTGTTTTCAAGGTCTTTCAGCCTTCCGCTCAATTCTCTGAAACGTTCGTGTTCTTCAGCGGTGAGGGAGTCGATGCCGCTCACCCCGGCCTTGTCGAGCAGCCCGTCAATCTCCTTCTGGAGCTTCTCCTTTTCCCGGTCGCGGTCCCATACAACCCTGAGATGCCGCTCCCGCTTCTTTGCATTCTGCCAGCCGGAAAACAACCTCCTCCAGTCGTCCCATTTCATGTAGACCAGCCCGAATAGCATGCCGCCAAGGTGCGCGAAATGGGCAACCCTGCTCTGCGTGGCACTCATCGCGGTCATGAATTCAATGAATCCAATCCCGATAACAAAATACTTTGCCTTGACAGGGAAGATACCCCAGATGTAGATGAGCTGCTCGGGAAACAGGATGCCGAAGGCCATGAGAAGACCATAAATTGCCCCGGATGATCCGATTATGGGAACCGGGCTCCCCGGTGTAAGAACGGCGTTCAGCAGGCCCGCCCCGATACCGCAGATAAAATAAAATTTCAGGAACCTGCGGGAACCCCAGGTCGATTCGAGGGTTGTGCCGAACATCCACAGGACAAACATATTGAGGAGAAGATGGAATATGCCGCCATGAAGGAACATGTAGGTGAACGGCTGCCAGATAAAACCCCGCCAGAAATAAGCGGGCGCCAGTCCGAAGAGAACCGGCAAACGCAGACGCAGCAGAAGGTCGAACAGGAAGATTACGGAATTCACGATGACCAGATATTTCACAACAGGAGTAATCCGCGGCAAAAATCCCCCGACTCTGTCGTAATACCTCATCCATGCTCCTTTCCGCTCCGCGCTGAGAATTTCCTTATCTCTATTTTACATGAAAACAGTGATTGGTAATTTGTGACTGGTGACCGGTAAAACAAAAATAAAAACAATGACAGGGTGAAAACGAAAAGAAAGGCAAAGGCAGATGCAGGGATAAAGGCAGCAATGAGCAAAAACTGCTCATATCTCCCCGGCCCCTGGCGAGCAGGGCAGCCGGCAAAGAAAAAAGAAGGGGCCGGTGCTCACCAATCTTATGAGAACCGGCCCTTCGGTTAGCTCAGCTTCCCTGCTTCGTCACAGGTTATATGCCATTTTTATTTTGCCATGCGATATGCGAGTATGGCATCTGTGGCAGTCGATATTCTTCTTTGTGACATGGTTGTTGTGCACAAACTCGACATCATTATACCTGCCGCCTCTGTCGACATGGCAGAAGAAACACCTGTCTGAAGGCACGCTGCCGTCTCCTTCAATGACCTGCAGATGACATTTTTCGCACTTCATACCTTTTTCAAGATACTTTCTGTGTTCAAAGAGCTTCCCGTTGACCATAATCGCTTTCGTCGGAGCGCCGTGGCACGAAGGACATCCGGTAACCGCAAAATCCTTATTGCCATTTTTTCTGAAATGACACAGAAAACAGGTGTCTTCTGACACAGCGAGATGATTTCCCTGAACCATATCATAATGGCAGCTCGCGCAGTGCAGTTTCATCCCCCCTCGTATTTCTGTGAAATGAGGCTTGTGGTCGAACAGTATCCCCTGTTTGAAGGTCGACTGCGATTCGACAAGACGCATGGAATGACAGCCGGTCTGAAGACACTTTGCGTCCTTCACCTCAGCCCTCGGCCTCGGGTTGCTTGTCCCTGCAAAGAATTTGAACTGGTTGGCCATCGCATTCCATGAACCGTAATCATGACATTTCAGGCATTCCACCTTGTTATGTGAAGATGTCTGCCATTTCTCATAGAAAGGGGTCATATAATGGCATGTCACGCAGTAAGACGGTTTCTCGGAAATTCTGGAAAGACCCGCAAACGCGCTGATTGCAATAATTAAAAATACCCCGACGGTTATCAAAAAACTTTTTCTGTAGATGATTTTTGTAAGCCCCATGTACTCTCCTCCTTTTGAATAGCTTTTATCTGCTGCCTCGTAAGACTGATGCCATCCGCAACTTCTTTATTTTTAATGTCAAATTGCATCATTTACGTTATGAATTTTCAAAAGTGGCTGCTCGCCTGAAAAAAGTTTTCCGGTATTTCAAGCTGAAGCGTTTTCCTGCATGTCCTCCCCTGCTTTGTTGCATTTTGCAATATGCATGCATTCGACTATAGCGTAGCATAAACCGCTTTGAATTCTCACGGGGAAAAATCATCGCTCCGGATAAAAACTCTCAGCAGAAGACAGCAAGGAGCAATGAGTTTCCCCATCGAATCGTCCGGCAATCACGGGTGACAAAATGCGAATAGTGCTGCTTCAGCTTCTTTACTTCGCCGCGCTGCTTCCATGAAAGGAATATTTTGTCATTGTATTCGCCCGGCAACGACATGGCAGGACCACGGGGAATATCACTCGCTATCCATTTAAGCTATAATAGTCAGGTCAAAATAACATGAAGCCCGGCCGCGGTTTTCCAAAGGCAGTCAGGGCATAAATCCGGAGAATTTCAAATGCGTCATACACCAACACGGCACGAACTTCATCACGAAATTTTCGGTTCTATCCTTGACAGAACCGAGATGGCCCCCTTTTTATTACTGCGCGCAGGGAATTATGACGCTGCCCTCAAACAGGCGTCCAAGATGATGGGCAACCGCGGGTTTGATGTTCTCGGCGATAATGAACTTCAGGAAAGTGAGAAAGAAAGGGCGCAGAAATACATTGAGCGGGTTTACCGATACTTTTTTAACTGGCTGTTTCCCTTTGTCAAGAATCAACTGAACGGTCTCATCACCCTGAATTCCGGCAACGCCGGTCTTTACCGGAATTGCCTGCAGGCGATCAGGGGAGCAGAATCGATTTTAAAGAGTGCGGAATTTTGGCAAATAGTCAATGAAGACCCCCGCCATATCTTTCTTCTCGCCTCAGCAAGAAAGTATCCGCGTGTTTTTTACGGCTACAAGGGGAAAAACACGGAAGTTCCGGTTGACTGGCAGCAGACGGCCTGTTCCATTCTTAAGATGGGACATTTGATCAAGTCCATTGAAGAGGACAGCCAGGATATTAACGATTACGCCCAGTTGGGCTTTTTTCTGGAGATGCAGTGGCAAAGCCTTGATGACTTATACAGTTACGACTGGGAAAATCCGGGACATCTCCCCGAAAGTGAATCCGCACTGAGGGCGTTCGTCAAAATTTCCACTTTCTTTCACAAGCTAAAAGAGTCGCTGAAATTTAATAAGAAAAGGGAATGCCTGGTTTTCGAAAGCGGGGACGGAGTTGAGGTCGAGATTGCCGATATTAAGGCCAGGTTAAAGAGCCCGGAAAGTATGTTTACCAAGCTGGGGAAGGATGTTGAAGGGGAAGCGCATGACATAAGGGACATCCTTGCGATCACTTTTATTTTGAAGAGCAGGGATGACACGCTCAAACTTTTTCACGCGCTGCAGAAGAGAGGTGTCTTACTGCAGGAAAACACTCTTTCCCATTCCATAACACAGACGCTGTTCGATGATCCGGAAGGCATGAAGGAAGCGGTACGAAGACTGATGATCAGCCTTTCCCAAAGCGAGGGCAGCAAAGAAATGCCCGGTGAAGAAGAGCTGCTCGCCAACGCCAAGGATTTTTTTGAAGCCCTGAGTATTAACGCGGCAAAGAATCTGCATTCCTCCCTGGGGCATAGAAAGTTCCAGTGTAAAATAAATTTCACCCTTCCGATTCACCAT
>JAOUFP010000044.1 GCA_029858145.1 Nitrospirota bacterium
GCTTCCTTCGTCCCGACCAGGGAAAGGGCTTCGACAACTGCCTTTCTGACCATGATCTTTTCATCTTTTAACGCAAACCCCAGGGCGGCAACGGCATCCCTGGCCTTTATCTTTCCGAGAATACGCGCCGCATTCCGCCTGAGAAAATGGTTTTCCGATTTCAATATGCCTGCAAGTTCATTCACGTTCAGGACGTCTTTCAGGTTGGCAAGGGCATCGACAGCAGCCTCCTGAACGTCTTCGTAGGGATCGCTCAAAAGCAGGATGAGTTTCTCTTTTGTTTTTCCGTCCCCGGTTCTGGAAACGCCGCGCGCGGCTATCGCGCGGACATGTCCGTCTTCATTGTTCAGCAGTCCCAAAAGGGTGTCGTGGTATACCGGCGACGATATTTCACCTGCGACGCCGCAGATGAAGCGCAGTTGATGCGGGTTGTCCGTGCTGAAAAGCTTCAAAAGAGATTCCGGGTTCTCTTTGCCGATAAAAATAAGTGCCCGTTTGACGTCTTCCGCAAACTCTTCCTCATGGGAAATATCGAGAAGCGGGCCGTAGGCGGCCTCATCCTTCATCAGGCCCAGCAGCAATATCGCTGATATCCTCACCTCGCGTTTATTCGACCAGGCATACTTAACCAGCAGACCGATCGCCTCGTTGCCGAGCAACCTCTTTAACTCTGTGGTTATATATCCGGCGTCCACGCCATTATGGTACATCTTCTCTATCGTCTTCAACGCCTGTTCCTGGACATTCCTTGACCCGTCTTCAAGAAGCGAGATGATGTGTTCAAGTGTCGCGGGCTCCGCAAGGAGCGCCAGCGCCTTCAGCACCGGTTCTCTCAAGGGCTTTTTCTTCAGCGCCTGCAGCAAATGAGGCACCGCCTTTTTATTCCCGATCCTGCCGAGGGCGTTGGCGGCAGGATAAGCGGTCCAGAGGTCTCCGCTGTCCAGTATCTCTATCAGGGCGTCGACAACAGAAGGCTCTCTGACTTTCCCGAGATGTTCCACCGCAGTCGCCCTGACGTTCTCGTCCTCATCCCTGATCGCCTCAAGCATCAGTCCGAGTGACCGGCTGTCCTTCAGCTCGCCGAGCACGTCGATGAGGAACTTTCTCACATCCTTGTTCGGCGTCCTGAACGCAGCGATGAGATACTCCGTCGCCCCCCTGCCCAGTCTTATGAGCGCCTCTATCGCGGAATTCCGGGCGCCGGCATTGTCTTCAATATACAGAAGCTGGATGAGACCGCCGATATATTCATCAATCGGATAATCCTGAAAGAGAATATCCACCGCCGACTTTCTCACACGCCAGCTGGAATCCTTCATGGCCCCGGTCAGAACAGGGATGCAGGCGGGATCCTTCAGCCCTTTCATTTGTTCAACGGCCTGTCTTCTGACCTCTGTATTGCTGTCCTTAAGCTGTTTTATTAACTTCTGCACCCTTTTCCTCCAGCAGTTCTATCGATTCCTGGAGTTTGATCATCTCCTCGGAAGTAAGCAGATTATCGATATTCAGCAGAATGATTATTGCCTCTCCGTGCCTGCCCAGGCCTGTCAGGTATTCTGTCCTGAACCCCTTGAAGATTGAAGGCGGAGTCCCTATTTCCTCTTCGGCCAGTGACAGGATGTCCCTGACGTCATCCACGAGAAAACATATTTTTTCACTGCCGCAGCGCACGATGATTATGCGTTCCTTGTTCCCCGAAGGCTTTATGCTGAAACGCAGCCTCAAATCCATGACCGGCAGAACAGTCCCCCTCACGTTCATCACACCGGAAAGAAATCCCGGAAGGCCCGGAATCGTGAATATTTTCTGGACCTTCAGGATCTCAACAACTCTTTCTATCCCTATTCCGAAGAGTTCATCGCCTATTTTAAATACCGTGAATTTCCTCATGTCAGCCGACTCTGAAGACTTCGATGTCCTGCTTGAGCGTTTCTATCTCGTCGGCAAGCGCCTTCAGCGATGAGGAAACATCTTCCATGTCGCGCACGGTGGCAGCACCGACGGCACTGATTTTGTCCATCGCTTCAACAACATAGTTGTTGACCTTTTTCTGGTTCAGAATCGCATCGTTGATATTGTTGATCTTTTCGTTTGCGAGTTCCAGATTGCGCGATATCAGCCTTGTCCCTTCGGCCTGCTCGAAGGCTCCGCGTTTGCTGAGTTCGGCCACCTCCTTGACCTCCCCCGAACCTTCCAGCAGATAACTGAGCGCGTTGTCCTGTTCTCTTGTGGATTCCGCAACACTGCTCATCATCTTCCGGATGTCATCAACCGCCAGGGTGATCTGCCTCAGCCCGAGCGACTGCTCTTCGGTCGCGCGTTCGATAGCCTTTGTCATCTCGGTTGACTGAATCGACGCGGTCAGAATCTCCCGCAGCGCTTCTCCGACCTTGACGACGAGGGAGTTCCCTTCCTGCACCTTCTCCTGCGCGGAATCGACGGTATTCACCGCGTCCTTAATGTCTTTCTGGATGGTTTTGACGATTCCGCCTATCTCCCGTGTTGAAATGGAAGTCCTATCGGACAACGCCCTGATTTCATCAGCGACGACAGAAAAACTTTTTCCGTACTCGCCCGCCTGAGCGGCCAGGATAGCGGCATTCAGACTCAGGAGGTTCGTCTTCTCCGTGACGTCCTTTATGACGGAAAGGACCTTCTCGATATCGCCGGACCTGACGCCGAGCCTCCGGATTATTTCAGCCGACTTCCTTACCTCTTCGGAAATGTTCTCCATGCCTTCAACGGCATTGACCACGGACATCATGCCGCCGCCCGAGGTGATCTCCTGGACTTTTTCAGCAAGCCTGGATGACTCACGCGCATGTTCCTCTACTTCCCTGATCGACGCTCCGACCTCTTCCACCGACGCCGAGGTATCTTCCACCGCAGAAGACGCGCTGCCCGCGTTTTCGGCTATCATCTTCGACGCCTGATTCATCTGCACAATTGTCGAGTAGGAATCCTCGGTAGCCCTGAAAAGCCTCTGGATATTAGAGGAGATCTCTTCCGACGTCTCTTTCATCTCGAGCAGCGACGCAACATTCTCGGCGGAAAAAGCCGAGAGCCTTTCGGTGCTGTCGATTATCCCGGCCTGTGATTGTGTCGCGTTATGAATAGACCTCATCACCTCTTTTACCGAATTGGTCTGGGTTGTTATCCCCCCTATGACATTCCGGTACGTATGATCGACCTTTTTTATCGCCAGGGACACATTTTCCGTGGCTGCATTCATTCGTGTAATGATCGTGGAAAGCCTTTCCCCGAGAAAGCCCACCCCTTTTGCAATCCCCCCTAATTCGTTTTCCCCGGTATACGGCACAGGAGTTGAAAGGTCTCCTGCCGTGATTCTCTCAAGGGCCTTATTAATGGCGAAAACGGGATTTTTAACGTTCCTTCTGAAAAGGACCGTCATAAGAAAGACGACACCGAAGAGCAGGGCACCCTGGTAAAGCGAAATGACGATCACGTCCCCGGTCATTTCCTCATTTATTTTCCTCGCGGTATAGTCAATTACGACTTCACCGATCTTTTCTCCGGACACGATGATGGGTGTTTTCTGCTTCAGTACTTTCTTGTAGAGGACCGGATTCATGCTTTCAAGGCTGATATCACCTGTTCTTACCCTTTCCCTTACGACATTCCCTCCGCCGTCGAGGATGCGGACAGCGGTAATCTCTTTATCCCCGGCAATCTCATCCAGAAGGGCATCGATCAGCGCATAGTCAGAACTCAGGAGCGGCTTCGCACTGACTTCCGCGGCGATCGCCGATATCCTTCGCATCCTTTCTTCGAGCGAATTCAGGAGAGACGTCCGTTCATTCAGAACAAACAAAACGGTCCCGAGGATTTGGCCTGCCAGCAGAACAACAAACACGGCTGCGATGAATTTGGCTGTTATCGATTTTCTGAATATCATCGCGCCGGAACCACCTGTTTCATTTTTGCGCCCGAAGCCGGGAATCTCATAATTTTCATAGCGGCTACTCCTTTTTAAATGAGCCCCAATCTGGCCATCATGTTTTTAATGCCGTCGTATTGTTCATCCGACGATTCCGTGAATCCTGTATAGCTCTCATTGATAGACCTCAGAATGGCCGTCCCTTCCGGGGTTTCGGGATTGATCCCGACAAGGGCCTTTTTCAGTTCATTTTCCAGAATTCTGTCAACATCCCTCGATAGGCATATGTTGAATTCCGGGATCTCCTCCGAAATTTTGACGAATTTCACTCCCTGGTCCTTATATTTGTATGCCGTTGACTCCATCACGGCACCGGCATCGAAATCACCGCCCGCGACAGCCTTCGCGACATCGTCATGGTGGCCGAGATAGTTATAGTACTGCAGGTCCTTGACGTCTACCCCTTCCGCAAGCAGCATGGCCCTGGGGACTATGTGGCTTGACGTTGAATGAAGATCACCGAAGGCAAAGGAATGCCCTTTCAGGTCTTTGATCTCATCGATACCGCTCTTGCTTCCCGCGATGATCACCGAATGCTGGAACGGCTTGCCATCCCTGAGCGCGCTCACCAAAACTTTTATGTTGTATTTAATGTGCGCCTCGATATAGGTCGAAGGGGTCATAAAGCAGAACTGGGTAACACCCTGTCCGATGTCCTTGATCGCTCCCTGAAAATCCACCGCGACCTTCAGATCAACCCTTCTGCCGAGCTTTTTGCCCAGGTATTCCGCGAGAGGGGTAAATTTTCTGAACATGACTGCCGGTGACTCCAGGGGAACGACCCCCATCCGCAGGAGGCCCGATGACCCGTCCTCGAAGAATTTAAACCGCTCCACTTCCGTAGAGGCCAGTTCAGCATCTTTCACCAGCTCCCTGACACGCTGGTTCAGCCTGAATGACCGTTCCTTGTTTTCCTTCGGGATATTCTTGATCTTTTCTACCGACGCCCAAATCTGGTCTGACCCGATCTTCTGCTCCTGAATCGCCCTCGAAATCTGCTGGCTTTTCTCAGAGACAATCTCAATCGCCTGGGAAATCTGCCTGCTGTTGAGAGACTGCTCGTTCGTAGCGGTTTTGACATGATTGCTGACCTCGGTCACCTTCTCAGTCGCTTTCATGATGAGCTGCATGCCCTTGCTCTGTTCGGTCGTCGCCTTTGCTATCTCACCGACCATGAGCAGGACCTTTTCCATCGCCTCGGAAACCAGCTTCGTGGCCTTCGCCTGTTCTGTCGTAGAACGTTCAATCGCGGCAGACATGTCGGATGACTGAGTCGAGCTTTCCACTATCTTCCTCAGCGCGTCGGCCGCCTCGCCGGTAACCTTGAAGCCCAGCGTGACCGACTTCAGGCCCTCAGCCATGGCATCGACCGCATCGCCCACCTCCTGCTGCACCGACTGGATCAGCAGGGCGATTTCCTGCGTTGAAACCGATGTCCGCTCGGCGAGATTCTTTATTTCATCCGCAACCACGGAAAAACCCTTCCCGTGTTCTCCGGCCTGGGCGGCAAGAATCGCCGCATTGAGCGCAAGAAGCGTTGTCTGGTCCGTGATATCATCAATGACCGTCAGGATCTTCCCGATTTCCTCCGAGCGTCCGCCCAGTTTCTTGACATATCCGGCTGTTTTTTCGACAGAAGCCTTTATCTCCTGCATGCCGTGTATGGTCTTTTCTACGGAAGACATGCCGAACGTCGAGGCGTCGGTCTTCACCTTGTCCGACAGCAGGGCGGATTCCTTTGCCCTCTGCTCAACCTCCCTGACCGATGCCGCGATCTCCATAATGGCTGACTGGGTCTCTTCGGCAGTGCTGGCCAATTCCGAAGAATTGCTGGCGACTTCCCTGATCGTGGCGGACAATTGTTCTATCGAGGCGGACGTGGATTCCACTGCCATGGAAAGCTCCTGCGAGCTGCCGTTAATCTGCACGATGCTCGTCACCATCTGTTCCATCGAAGCCGCGGTCTCCTGCGTAGATGCCGCGAGCCCTTCGGTTCCGTCGGCTATCTCCGTGATAGCGGCATTCATTTCTTCTATAGAAGAAGAAATATTCACGATCGCCTCGTCTTCGAGTATGGCACCGTCGACAACTTTCTTCGAATCGAGCGCCACCTCCTCGGAAACATAATTTATCCTCTTCGTCACTTCCCTGATCCGCTTCAGGATGCCGGATATCGAGAGCATGGAATCCTTTATCGCCGCACTGAACCTCCCTATCTCGTCCCTGCCCTTTATTTCGATATCGAAGGACAGATCACCCCCGGACATCGCCTGCGCGGCCTTTTCAAGGGATTTTATGGGCGATATCACCATTTTCCTGATCATGGACCAGAGGATGACGCTGAAACACACGCAGGCAAAGGTGGTCAGCAGGATCACCAGCATGATAAGATTGAAGGCCTTGTCGTACTCTTTATCGATCGGCACGGAGATCTTCACCGCCCCGATAATCGCCGGCTGACCCGCGTGGCACTCCCGGCAGCGGGCGCTGTTTTCCAGGGGTTTGTAAAAAATGATCTTTTTCTTTTCATTGACGTGCAGCGGCGCTTTCGCAGCAGCGATCCTTTTCATCACCTCTGCCTCGCGCGGCGGGGCTTCGCTGTTGAACGCCTCCCGCCCCTCGAAGTTGAGCACCGCTATCTCCTCGATGCCGCTGGCGCCCCTGAGGTCACTTATCATCGTCTTCGTGAGGTCCGCGCGGCCTTCCAGCATCGTCCTTTCCACATCCTTTGCAATGACATTCGCCGTGGCTTCGGATCCCGCCTCGGAAATACTGTACAAGCTCTCCTTCTCGATTGTCAGCACCATGAAACCGGCGGCGACAATTCCCAGTAACAGAAGGAGAACCACGAGGGAAAGGATCTTTAATTCAAGCTTTTCGCGCATAAAACCTCCCTTATCCTGTCTCTATATCCATTGCCGCATCGGCACGAATGAGCGATACAAAACGTTTGTCGCACACGGCGATGCCCTTAATATACCGGAGTTCTTCTTCACTCAGGTGACCCGGCGGATCAAGCAATTCACTGACCGGCAGCCTCACCACGCCGATAACCCTGTCAATGGCAGCGCCTATCAGTCCCTTCGGCCCCGCGATAATCAGTATCTTCTTCACCGCCCCGTCGTTAATCCAGGATTCCTGCTCCCCGGCCGGACTCCCGGCGGGCGCGGCGGTTTCCCGGAGATTCAGCCTTGTTTTCAAATCGATGACCGGGATGATTTTTCCCCGCAGCGACGTCAGACCGAGCACATAATCAGGCATGGTCGGGATCCTCGTAATCGTATGGATCCGCATGATCTCCTCCACCTCCGGAACGCCGAAGGCAAACTCTTCACGGGAAAGGCTGAAGGTGAGCAGTTCAACGAGTTCCTCCGTTTCTTCGGCGGTGCGAACTTCACCCTCCGCAATGCCCTCCTGCCCTTCCTCCCTGACCGCCGGCCCTTCAGCAGGAATTTCTCCCCCGGGAACACCGGCTGCTTCAACCGCTCCCGGCTCCTCCTGAGGTTCCTTCCTTTCCTCTTCCGCCGGAGCGGAGACAGGCATCTTTTCATCGGGCTTCTGCCCCGTGTCCTTTGAAAGCGCCTTTTTCCTAATTTGCGCGATATCCATTTAACCCCAATTCCCTCGCCGCGTCTTCAATAAGCGTCTCACCGATGACGTGCTCCTCTTTCGCGAATCCGTCGAGAAGCGCCGAAGTGGCGATGCTGTTAATCAGCCTCGGGACTCCTCCTGAATACCTGTACAGGGCTTTCAGCGACTCCGCGGTAAACAATGTGTCTTCCCTGCCCGCCATCTTCAGCCTGTACTCCATATACCGCTCAATCTCGTCTTCAGAAATGGGACCGAGATGATAAAAGAGGCCGATCCGCTGCTTCAGGGGAAGAAAGGCCTTATGGTTCAGCCTCCTTCTGAGGTCAGTCTGTCCGACGAGGATGAGGCTGACAAGATTCGTGTAATCGAGCTGGAAGTTGGTGAGCAGCCGTATCTCCTCAAACGTCTCCTTCCCCGGAATCAGCTGTGCCTCGTCAATAATAATGACGGTAGAGGTCCCGGCTTCAAAGTCCTGATAGACCTTCTCGTAAATGGCATCTAGCAGGTCCGCCTTGAAGTGGGAAGGGATATTTATTTCCATCCTCCTGGCAAGCGTCCGCAAAAACTGCGCGGGACTGAGCATGGGATTTATGATGTTTATGATCCGGCACTGAGCCCCGAGCAGGTCCATCAACGCCCGTGTGAGCGTTGTCTTGCCGCAGCCTATCTCACCGGTCAGCAGTATCGTCTCCTTCTCTTCCACCGCGTACTGCAGTCTGGCGAGGGCTTCTTCGTGATGCCTGCTGAGAAAAAGGAATTTCGGATCAGGCGTTTTGCTGAACGGCCGGGCCGTCAGGCGGTAAAACCCCTCATACATACGTCCCTCCTTTCTGTTTCACGACAGACTCATCAATAAGAGATTCGGTATCGAGCACCAGGATGACCTCATGCTTGCCTATTTCGGCGGCCCCTGCAAACCCGCGCAGTTTTTTCAGGTAATCCCCGAGCGATTTGATGACGATTTCCTGCTGTCCGAACAGTTCATCGACCATCAGGCCGACTCTTCTTTCCCCGAAACCGACCACCACCGCGAAAGACCTTCCGGCGTCATCACCCGCTATGCCGAAAAATTTATTTACCCTGACCATCGGCAGCATCTCGCCCCTGAGATAAAACACTTCCTTACATTCGATCGTCTGTATATCCCGGTGTTCGACAATGAGCGTTTCGGATATGGAGGTGAGCGGCACCGCGAATTTCGTATTTCCGACACGCACGACAAGGGCCTTTATGATCGCCAGCGTAATAGGAAGGGTCAGCATAAAGGTGGTCCCGGTGTCCCTTCCCGTCTCGACTTCCGCAAAGCCGCCGAGGGCTGAAAGCCTGTCCTTGACGACATCCATGCCCACCCCCCTGCCGGAGACCTCGCTCACCACATCCTTTGTGCTGAAGCCGGGATAAAAGATAAGATCGATGATCTCTTTTTCATCCAGTTCGGCATCTTCGTCAACAAGCCCTTTTTCGATCGCCTTCTTCCTCACCCGTTCGGCATTGATGCCCGATCCGTCGTCTTTGACCTCCAGCACCACATGGTTCCCCTTCTGATAGGCCTTGAGCGTTATCGTCCCTGCTTCCTTTTTCCCCTTCTTCTTCCGCTCCTCAGGCGGTTCGATTCCGTGGTCGATCGCATTCCGCATCAGGTGCATAAGCGGGTCAACGATCTCTTCCGCAAGGTATTTGTCAAGTTCGGTATCCTCGCCAAAAACCACGAGGTCTATCTGCTTCCCGATCTCCCGGGAATACCTTCTGACGATCTGGGCGAGCCTTGTGAATATCTGTCCTATCGGGACCATGCGGATCTCGAGCACCTGGTCCTGGAGCTCCGCGAGCCTCCTCTCCAGCGTCTGTGAGATCTTATGGACATCATAGACCAGCTGACTGTGCCCGTAGCTCTCGACGAGTTCCGTGCCGATCCTCTTTATCGCTCCCTTGGTGAGCGTCAGTTCGCCGATGGTATTCAGGATCCTGTCGAGCTTGTCGATGTCGACCCTTACCGTTGTCGAGGTGCTCTTCAGATGCGCGTCCGGCGCCTTCGCAGCTGCAGGCGGCGGGACCGCCGGCTGCGGCGCGGCCTTTGGCGGGACAAGCACGTCGATATCGAACTTCACATCTTTTTTTACCTCTTCCGCCGGCGCAGCCGTCCCGAACATAAGGCTGAATCCGATGGAGCCGTCCGGCACGTTCGAAGAGGTCGGCAGCGTCGAAATGAGTTCTCCCTTTGTCTTTATCGTTTTGGTGAGTTCCGCCAGTGCAGTGTCAAAAGTATCGAGGCTGAAAACAGCCTTCGCCAGATAGATCCCTTTGCCGTCCCTGATATTGGACTTCAGCCGGTGCTCCTCGTATTCGGAGAGGACCTTCAGAATGGACTGGTCTATGAGCGTCTCGTCCGCTGCGCCGCCGGGCCGGCCTTTGCGGGAACTCCTGAATGCTTCGATATCCTGAAGACAGGAGGAAACATCGCCTTCCTCTTCATCCCTGCTGATTATGTCGACAAGATTTTTGAGAAGGTCGAAGTTTTTAAAGAGAAAGGCCACTACCGTGTCGTCCACCGCTATCTTTCCGAGCCTCACATCATCCATCAGCGCCTCGAGGGCATGACTGATCTGCATGATTCCCTGGAGACCGAAGAGGCCCGATACACCCTTCAGCGTATGCATCGTCCTGAAGAGGGCGTTTATCGTATCCGGATTAAGGCCTGAGGAAAACGTATCCTGAATTTCGAGAATCAGCCTCTGCGACTCTTCAAGAAGGTCTTCTGCTTCCGCAATAAATTCCTTTTTCGAGGATTTCATGGACCGATGATCTTTTTGATGGCTTCCTGTAGTTCAAAGGATTTGAACGGCTTCGTAACATACGCGCTCGCGCCAAGGGCCATCCCTCTCTTTTTATCTTCCTCGCTTCTTTCCGTGCTGACGATAATGATCGGTATATGGCGGTATCGGTCGTTGGTCCGAACGAAGTTGATAAGCTCGAGACCGTTTATATCAGGCATGTTGATATCGGTAATGATGAGATCGTATTCCTCCTGCGGCAGCACTTTCAGGGCCTCAAATCCCGACGACGCTTCAACGGTCTCGAAATCACCTAGTTCGTCGATGACCGCCCTGATGAGGGCCCTTGTCGTCGACGAGTCCTCAACGATGAGAATAGTCTTCACTTAACCTCTTTTTTTTCATATGGAATACTATCAAATACTCTAAAGAAAATCGCTGACGAAGTCAAAGCGTATTCTTCCCCTTTTCCATTTCCTGCAGTCTTCTCTGAAGCAGTGATTTCTCCAGCGCGAGCCCCGCATGGCTGATGAATATCTCAAGGCCCTCCGTTTCCGGCATTCCCTCGCCCGCGGAAGCATTGTCCGCGTAGAGGAGCGCGACGACCTTTCCCTCTGCAATGACAGGGAAAAACGCTGCATCCGAAGGCCAGCCGCCTCCCAGTTTACTCACAAGCTCTTTCGTTACCTCGTCTTTTTCGAGGCTTCCCTTATGGGGGATCTGCTCAGTGACCACCTTTTTCAGAAAAACGCTTCTGTCCAGATTGAGGACCGTCTTCCTGATATTCTCATCCGCGTGTTCGATCTCAAGACCGAACTGCCCGAGTCCGACAATCTCATTCCTGCCGGCCATAAAGAGCACCCCGCGCTGGAAGATATCGCTCGCGAATCTGAGGATCAGCAGG
>JAOUFP010000045.1 GCA_029858145.1 Nitrospirota bacterium
GGCTCAGGGTATTCATTCATGGCTCAAGCTGTTGCGGACCAAGCTACGGCATGGACATAGATGAGAACGCATCCGATGGAGACGAAACTGTCGAGAAAAACGGCCTCAAGGTCTTCATTGACAAAAATGCTTCTGAAAGCCTCAGCAGCAAGGAAATCGACTATATCAAGACCGAACAGGGCGAGGGATTTGTCATCAACAGCAATGAGCCGCCTTCAGGTTCAGCCTGCAGTTCAGGCTGCAGCTCCTGCGGATAAGAATAATCCTTCATGTTTCCTTTTCAAAGACCGAGGAGACTGAGAAAAAACGAAACTATCAGGAGAATGGTGAGGGAAACCTCGCTTTCTCCTGATGGCTTTATATACCCGCTCTTTGTAACCTACGGGAAAAACGTCCGCAAAGAAATAAAATCGATGCCGGGGTGTTTCCAGGAGTCGGTCGACAACATAGTCAAACACGCGAAAGAGGTGTATTCGCTCGGCATTCCCGCCGTGATCCTCTTCGGCATCCCGGAGCATAAAGACGAAATTGGCTCCGGCGCGTACGATCCCCACGGCGTTGTACAAAAAGCGATCAGGGCCATCAAAAACAAGATCCCGGAACTGCAGGTTATCACTGATGTCTGCATGTGCGAATATACCAGCCACGGACATTGCGGGATCATAGAACAGGGCGCGGTCAGGAACGATCCGACCCTCGAACTGCTCGCAAAAGAAGCAGTCTCCCATGCAAAGGCCGGGGCTGACATGGTCGCCCCTTCGGACATGATGGACGGCAGAGTCGACGCGATCAGGACAGCTCTCGACGCGGAAGGCTTCCCGGAGATGCCGATCATGAGCTACGCAGCAAAATACGCGTCAGCTTTTTACGGTCCCTTCAGGGATGCCGCAGAATCAACACCCCAGTTCGGGGACAGACGCTCATACCAGATGGACCCCTCAAACAGGAGAGAGGCGTTAAAGGAAGTGGCGCTGGACATCGACGAGGGCGCCGACATCGTCATGGTAAAGCCGGCGATGACATACCTTGACATCATTTCCGATATCAAGGAGAATTTTGCCCTGCCTGTTGCCGCCTATAACGTAAGCGGTGAGTATTCAGTTATCAAGGCTGCCGCCAAACTCGGCTGGATAGATGAAGAACGGGCGATGATGGAAGTGCTGACATCTATAAAGCGCGCGGGGGCCGATATCATTCTCACCTATTTCGCAAAAGACGCTGCCAGGGTCCTCAACAGATAGCACCCAGGACAAAAACTCTCCCTTGCATCCATGTGCCTTTGCCGAAACCCGCTGTTTCTTCGCAAACACAATTCATTGCTCCGGATTCGGCAAACCGGATTTTGACCGGAAATGCCTGATTTTCCTCTGCGTCATCTGATTCTCTCCGGTAAAATCTTTTTCCCGCGAATGTCTGTTTTTTTGACCGGGTCAACTGCACTTTCCGGACAGATCTTCTCATAACAAGAGTCACTGCCCCTTAAAAACAGCCATAAGAGTGCATAAATGCTTAATAATTGTATTCTCATTGGTTTAGTAATATAATAAGAAATATGAAAAATATGCTTATTTTATTTTGCCTTTGTCTCTCCTTCTTCGCAGGTTGCACCAGTAAAGAGCCGGTTCCTCCCCCTCCTGAAAAAAAGTCTGACAGCAGGGTGCTCGTCATCGGGCTCATTCCAGAGCAGAATATATTCAAGCAGATGGAGCGGTACAAACCCGTCGCGGAATACATCCACAAAAAGACCGGATACAAGATCGAACTCGTCGTTCTCCCCCGCTACGGAAACATCATCGACAATTTCGTCTCGAAGAACATGGACGGCGCATTCTTCGGCAGCTTCACCTACACCCTGGCCCACGCGAAACTCGGCGTCGAGGTGCTCGCGAGACCAGAGAACCTCGAAGGCATCTCCTCATACCACGGACTCATTTTTGTCCGGAAGGACAGCGGCATCAGGACCGCAAAGGACATGAAGAGAAAGAGGTTCGCCTTTGTGGACAAGGCGACAACCGCCGGCTATCTCCTTCCTCTCGAGTATTTCCACGAAAACGATATCAGTGATTACAGGACCTATTTCCAGGAGACTTATTTTACAGGCACCCATGAGGACGCTATCCACGATGTGCTCGAAGGAAAGGCTGATATCGGCGCGGCAAAAAACACGGTTTTCGACAAACTCGCAAATGCCGACAGCAGAATAAACAAATACCTTCTTGTATTGAAAAAATCGCCTGAGGTGCCGGAAAACAGCCTCGCCCTGAGAAAAGACATCGATGAGTCTGTCAGAAAGAAGCTCCAGGATGTCCTCCTGGACATGCATAATGATCCGGAAGGAATGGATGTCCTGAAACAGTTCGGCGCGAGACGTTTCATCGAAACCACCAACGACGACTTTGAGCCCGTTGTCAGGTACTGCGAACATATCCATCTCGATCTTTCAACGTATGATTATATGAACTGAATGAAAAGAATCATTATCATCAGCATAACCGTCTTTTCCCTCATTTTCATCATCAGTATCGGCTATATCATCACTTCAATAGAAAAATCGACCTCAACGCTCGACAAGCTCATCGTTCTCCACCAGGTCGAGATACTGCGCGAGCACCTGCTCATACAGATCAAGAGGGTACAGGCAGACCTCAACCTGAAAAATACCCGGTATGCCCGCAGCGTCGATACCGTTGTCAGCGACGTGGCAAATCTCCAGAACGTAGCCGACACCTGTTTCGACTGTCATCACGATGAAGAGGTAACGCAGAAGCTCAAAGGCATAAGCAGTCAAATAGAGGAGTACAAGAACGCCCTGAGCAGGGTATTTACGATCAGGGCGAATGTCGCAAGACTGGACAGAGAAGAGGACATCGCCTTCGGCATCGGAGCTGAACTGATAAAACAGGTCGATGAGATGATCGCCCTCACGACGAGCAAGCTTGAGAAGCGGACGCAGGCGACCCTCGAAAAAATAACCGAGGCAAAGGCGATCCTTTACTTTTTTCTTGCCTTCGGGCCCCTGCTCACCATAGTACTATCCTATTATCTGATCAGTTCCTTCACCAAGCCGATCAAAAAATTGATGCATGCCACGACACGGCTGAGGGAAGGAGACCTGGACCACCGGATAGAGGGGCTGAAGGATGAATTCGGCGAGGTCGCCCGGTCTTTCAACGAGATGTCGGGAGCGCTGAAAGAACATTTCACCAAGATCCAGAGGGTTGAACAGGGCATCGTGCTCGGGGAGCTGGCCGCGGGACTGGCACACGAGATCAAAAACCCGCTCACCGGGGTGAAGGGCGCAATCGAGCTGATTTCCCAGGAGGCATCGATCGCACAGGAAGACAGGGAGATGCTCCTGAAGGCGATAGAGGACGTAATGCGTATCGAAGCACTGATGAAAGACCTCATGAATTTCGCCAAGCCGCCCAAACCGCAGTACACAACCGCGGACATCAACAGCATCCTGAGGGCGACTGTCAGCTTTGCGCTGAAACACCCCTCCTTCTCGCCCGGAAACGGAAAGACGATCACCCTGGTAAATCACCTCGATGAAAACCTTCCGAAGACAAAGGCCGACCCGCAGCAGCTGCGGCAGATATTCCTGAACCTCCTGCTCAATGCTGCAGAGGAGATGCCCGGGGGAGGCACGCTTAGGCTTGAGACTTCCTATGACGCGCCTTCACGTCAAATACAGATCAGGATTTCCGATACCGGAAAAGGCATCCCGGAGAATTTCATGGACAAGATCTTTCAGCCGTTTTTCACAACCAAGGCAAAAGGCACAGGGCTCGGCCTCGCGATAATCAGACGGCTTATCGAACAGCACGAAGGCGAGATAAGCGTCGCGAACAATGTATCCGGCGGTGCTGCCTTTACGATCAGGCTGCCGGCGAACGGACACGCGGAATGAAAACCAGAGAGAAAAAGAAAAAGGTCTTTCTCGTCGATGATGACGAGCTTATCATCATGACGCTTTCGCGGCAGCTCATGAAAGAGGGGTACGAGATTCTGAGTCAGACCACGACAGAGAAGCTCATGGAAAATCTGAAGTCCGGATTCCCTGATGTCATACTGCTCGACATCAATCTTCCCGACCGCAACGGGATAGACATCCTCCGCGATATCCGGGACAGCGGCCTTCCCGCGAAGGTCATCATGCTGACCGCCGACGATACCGCTGAGACCGCGGTGCGGGCCATGAAACTCGGCGCGGCCGATTACCTGACAAAACCGTTCAACATCGACGAGGTCAAGATCGTGCTCGCGAATGTCATCGGGAACAAACAGCTCGAACAGGAAATCGACTATCTGAGGAAGATCAGCTCCAAATACCTGGAGACTGAATTCATAGGCAATTCGGAACCGCTGCAGGAGATCAAGCTGAAAATAGCTAAGATGGCCGATGCCCACGTCTCAAGCGTACTCATTACCGGAGAGAGCGGGACAGGCAAAGAGGTCGTGGCCAAGCATATCCATAACCTTATGTTCGGCGGGGGCGGCCCGGTTCGCGAACCCTTCGTCGGGGTAAACTGCGCGGCCCTGCCCCATCAACTCCTCGAAAGCGAGCTCTTCGGCCATGAAAAGGGCGCCTTCACCGATGCAAAGACAGAGAAGAAGGGATTGTTCGAACTCGCTCACGGCGGGACGATACTCCTCGATGAGATAGGAGAGATGGAACAGCATCTTCAGACAGCGCTGCTGCGGGTCCTCGAAGAACGCACGGTACGCCGGATCGGGGGAAAGGACGACATCCCGATCGATGTTACCGTAATCGCCACCACCAACAGGAACCTCGACGAAGCGGTTGGGAAAGGGCAGTTCAGAACGGATTTGTTCTACCGGCTGAGCACGTTTTATATTCATATCCCGCCTCTCAGGGAGAGGAAGGAGGATATCATCCCCCTTGCCCGCTATTTCCTTTCCCTGTTCGTCAACCGCTACAATAAGAGAATCATCAAGGGGTTTGCCGCAGAGACTGAAAAGGTCCTGGAGTCCTATGCATGGCCCGGCAATGTCCGCGAATTGAGAAACCTTATAGAAAGACTGGTTGTCCTTGAAAACGTGGAGGAGGTTCTGCCCTCTCACCTGCCTGACTGGATGGGCAAAAACAGCGACAAAGCGAAAAAGACCGAAGCAGGCCGGTTTATCCTCCCGGACAAGGGCATCTCCCTTGAGGAACTCGAAAAAGACCTCATCATTCAGGCGCTCGAGAAGTCGAACAACAATAAGACCAACGCTGCAAAACTATTGGAAATGAGTTACGACTCTTTCCGGTACCAGATGAAGAAATTCAATCTGGATTAGCAAGCCAGGGGGCGTACAGCCGTACTTCTCAGGCAAAAACAATCCCGGCGCTGTAAGTGCCATTTTCGTTCTTCCTGCTCCAGGCAACAGCGCCTTTGTTCTCTTCGATTCCAAAAGTGAACCTCAGCTGATTGCCGGCAGCAACAGGAGATGCGGTCACCATCAGCATCCCGGATTCGCTGATATTGATGACGTCGCCGTTTTCCCTTATATCTTCTCCGCCGGAAACGTTCACCGCATAGATAATCCTGCGGCTGATCGGCGTTCGCTCACTCATCCTTCTCTCCCGTGGTTTTTGCACCCCGTTCTCCCCGTATGCCTTAAAGCGGGACTCCTCAAACCCGAGTGCCTTGCAGGTCATGCTCCTGACCTCTGACGGCAGAAAGGGCTTCCTCATCAGGAGACATGCATCGCCTTCAAGTTCCCGCATCGTCCCGCCGCTGATGTAACTTCCCGACATCGCGATGACCTTCATCCCCTGCGCCACGCCCTTCAGCGTCTTTATCTCTTCAACGGCATCCTCTTCTGACAATTTCAGATCGAGAAAGCAGAGGTCGCAGAAATTGCTCTTCATATAGGCGAGCGCCTTTTCGAACGATGCGAAAGGAGCGATAACTATATCGTCGCTCTGGAGTGTCCTGGAGAGCAGAGCACGAATAAACGGCTGTTTGTCGATAATAAGGATCCTCTTCATCATTTAACAAAAAAGCAATTCATATGCCATCCTCTGCCTGCTCAGCCAAAAAACTCTGACTTCCCGAATACTTGCGGCCTTTGCGCGCTTTCCCTGTCCTGATCCAACGGCAAAGATCGTCAAATTCCGAAGGCAACTGGCCATTTAACCGAAGAAGGCAGGGGATGTGCGAAGAACAGGTTCATTCATTCAAAAGAGCTGAAAGTTTCCCTCAAAAGAGGTTGCTGTCCGGACCTTTACCTTGCGCATACTCTGACGGGTTAGCCACCTCACCGATGGCGTTGGTGATTTCACCAGATACTCAGCGGAGAAAAATTCACCACTCAATCATAACCTGTTGTTTTTGCGTGCTTTTTCATTGTTTTCGCTGCTGGCATTCTTGTTGCTCTATAGAGGTTGCCATGAAAAAAAGAATCAGACATAAGACGATTCTCCTTATGAATATCAGCCTCCTTGCATTCGGCGGCGCCTATGCCGGCGCAAATGTAACCGGCTCATACCTCTATAACCTCTCTGACTTCGGCGGCAACATCCCGTATGACTGGTCACGGCTTGCGGTAGACAGGGAGAGGGACGAAGTATACGTCCTCTACAAGAATTACATCAATGTCTTCAACTCCAGCGGCATGCAGGTCTACACCTTCGGCGACGATGAGTATCTCGGCCATATCATCGATGTCGCGATCGACCGGAAAGGCGATATCCTCCTGCTCGTCTATGAGAACACAAAGACACCGGTGCTCATCCACTGCAATTTCAGGGGAGTACCGGCATCGAAAAAAGAGATCAGCGACCTGTACCCTGAATTTCCCGGCTTCCGGCCGAACCGCATGATATACCGCAACGGCAACCTCTATCTCGCCTCCACCCGGCAAAAGAAGATCGTTGTGACAGATCCTGACGGCAACTTCAGGGAGGGATACGACATCGAGCCGATGCTGGAACTCAGCGAAGAGGAAAAAAAGAAGGTCATCGACATAGAGATGATCGGTTTCAGCGTTGACAGCGACGGCAACATGCTCTTCACGATACCGGTCCTCTTCAAGGTCTTCATACTGTCGCCGGACCGGAAGCTGGCCTACTTCGGCAAGCCGGGCGGCGCACCGGGGAAATTCGGGATATTGGGCGGCGTCATCAGGGACAGCCAGGGGAATTTCATTGTCACCGACAAGTTGAAGGCGACGGTCATGGTCTTTGACAGGGACTACAACTATATCACCCAGTTCGGGTTTTACGGGCTGAGGCCGGAGAATCTTGTGGCTCCTGATGACATCGTAATCGACAGAGATAACAGGCTTTATATAACACAGGGAAGGCGCAGGGGGGTAAGCGTTTACAAATTAACGTATGACTGAACAAAACAACTGGCAGAAGCCAGAAACAAAGGAGGTGGTTGGTCTTCAAGGGAGCATAGGAAACGCGAGGTTACAAAAAGCGTTATTGGTTTCCAATAACAAAAAAACAATCCGAAAAAGGTAAACCCATCGAAAGGCGGGGGCACAAAGCCGACGGGTCCTGGAAAAAGGACGGCCGGGCTGCCGAAGCAACAATTCAGGAGGATTACATGAGAACACTCAAATTGAGTCTGGTTATCGTTGCAGCAGCACTGATAACCTTCGGGTTCTACGGAACATCACAGGCGTTCCATTCGGGCGGTGTCGCCGAGTGCGGCGGTTGCCACAGCATGCATACACCCGCTCCGGGCGGTTCTTTCCTTTTGGTGGGTACTGACCAGAGCTCCACATGCCTCAGCTGTCACGAGCATGCGGGAGACACAGGCCCTTCGAGCTACCATATCAGCACCGCCGAAGCCGACATGCCGGCAGGTGTGGCGCCTCTCCAGAGGACACCGGGCGGTGACTTCGGCTGGCTGAAAAAGACCTATAGCTTCACCGTCAGAGGCACCACCACAACAGAAGACGGCGCGACCCACGGCCACAACATCATCGCGGTCGACAAGGGCTATGCTGTCGACCCTGTCAACGCAACAGCCCCGGGCGGCACGTTCCCTTCGGCACAGCTCGCCTGCAACAGCTGTCATGACCCTCATGGCCAGTACAGAAGGCTTTCAGACGGAACAATCTCAAAGAGCGGAGCCCCGATCATCGGCAACGGCTCCTATAACACCAGCGCCACCCCGGCGGCAGGCCAGGCGGTCGGCGTCTACAGATTACTCGCCGGAGCGGGATACACGAAAGACGGCATAACCTTCAACGGCGTTCCTGCTGCGAAGACGCCCTCAACCTACAACAGGACAGAGGCGACCACCCAGACAAGAACCGCTTACGGCGTAGCCAACACCGGCGGACATGAGACATGGGGCAACTGGTGTTCCACATGCCATCCTGACATGCACAGCACCGGCAACTATGTGCATCCGGTTGTTGAGGGCCTCGGCTCGACAATCGCCACCCTTTATGGCCAGTACGTAAAATCGGGCGACATGACCGGCACCTTAGCTTCCTCATTCAGCTCGCTCGTTCCGTTCGCGACAAACAGCTCTGACTACACCGCACTCGCAGCGCTCGCGGTGAACAACGACTCCCAGCTCGGCGGTCCTGGCAGCTCTGACCAGGTTATGTGTCTGTCCTGCCACAGGGCGCACGCATCGGGATGGGAATATGGTCTCAGATGGAACATGGAAGGCGAGTTCATCGTCTATAACAGCCTCTATCCCGGAACGGATACCACTCCTACGGTTCCCCAGTTCGCAAGAGGCCGTACGTCTGCTGAGACAGGAGCTGCCTACTATGACAGGCCTGTCGCCCAGTTTGCAAGCTACCAGAGAGTGCTCTGCAACAAGTGCCACGCGAAAGACTAATGCAGTCATAGCGTGACGAGAAAAAGGCCGGCTCTGCCGGCCTTTTTTATTAAGACTATGAATGGAGTGATAATGAACAAGAACCTTCGGAAAGATGCAGGCGGCATCGGGGGATATACATCTGCAATGTTCGATGGGGAATCATTACGTTATCGCTCATGAGGAGATGAGGAGGGCGACATGATAATGCTGAAAATCATCGTGTCAGCTGTAATAATTTCACTCTCTGCTTTCGGGTTCTGCGGAACATCACAGGCGTTCCATTCAGGCGGTGTCGCCGAGTGCGGCGGTTGCCACAGCATGCATACACCCGCTCCGGGCGGCTCTTTCCTTTTAGTGGGTACTGACCAGAGCTCCACATGCCTCAGCTGTCACGAGCATGCGGGAGACACAGGCCCTTCGAGCTACCATATCAGCACCGCCGAAGCCGACATGCCGTCAGGTGTGGCGCCTCTCCAGAGGACACCGGGCGGTGACTTCGGCTGGCTGAAAAAGACCTATAGCTTCACCGTCAGAGGCACCACCACAACAGAAGACGGCGCAACCCACGGCCACAACATCATCGCGGTCGACAAGGGCTATGCTGTCGACCCTGTCAACGCAACAGCCCCGGGCGGCACGTTCCCTTCGGCACAGCTTGCCTGCAACAGCTGTCATGACCCTCATGGCCAGTACAGAAGGCTGTCCACCAGCGTAATCGCAAAGGCCGGCGCCCCGATCATCGGGTCGGGCTCCTATGACACCAGCACCGCCCCTGCGGCAGGCCAGGCGGTCGGCGTCTACCGGCTGCTGGCGGGAAACGGCTATACAAAAGCCAGCGCGACCTTCAGCGGAGTTCCCGTGGCAGTTGCTCCCGCATCCTACAACAGGACAGAGGCCGTCACCCAGACAAGGGTAGCGTACGGGACAAGCATAGCCGGAGGTCATACAACATGGGGCAACTGGTGTTCCACCTGTCATCCCCGGATGCACAGCACCGGCAATTACGTACATCCTGTGGACAAGAGCTTTAATTCCCTGCTGGCCCAGACATACAACCAGTACAAAAGCTCGGGAGACATGACCGGTTCAACCGCCACAGCGTATCTTTCTCTCGTACCCTTTGCCGAGAATATCTCCAGCTACGCGACGCTCGCCACGCACGCCAAAAGCGATGACTCGTACCTCACCGGCGCATCCAGTCAGGTGAAGGTGAACTGCATATCCTGCCACAGGGCGCACGCATCAGGCTGGGAATACGGACTCAGATGGAATATGGAGGGCGAATTCATGACCTACGCGGGATTGTGGCCCGGCACTGACACTACGCCGGCGGTCCCCCAGTTTCACAGAGGCCGGACCGGCGCAGAGACCCAGTCGGCATACTATGACAGGCCTGCATCGAAGTTTGCAGTCTATCAGAGGGTGCTTTGCAACAAATGCCATGCAAAGGATTGATCTCATGCGCTAGCAGCGACGCATCGGTTCAGCAGCATGGAAATGGTCTGCCGGAGACGGCAGACCATTTTTTTTTATAAATCTATTGCCGATCAGCTTAAATGACGCTATAATTTTTTCAGCACAGAGGTTTCACCGGTATTCTGTGTCTTGAGGGAAAACCGGACAAAGAAAAAAATAGCAGAGTGAGACAGGGATGCTCTCACAGCAAGGGGTGCTTATTGAGAAGACTTGTGGTCGTCCTCGTTTCTTTGCTGGCCTTTTCCGGCTGCCAGGCAAAGTCCTCTTTTTTGAAATCCCCTCTTGAAAACGAAGGCGAAGTATATCTCTATCACGACCCCTTCCCCCAGAGCGCGGACAGGCTCAGCTTTTGGGTTGAAGAACTTTCCGCCGTGAAAGAAGACGGTTCGGTCTTCCCCCTCTCCCTCGCCCTGGAAGATTTCAACGGAGCTGAACTGAGAAGGCAGAGGTTCGTCGCGTCAGGCCGATTGCCCGCCGGCGTGTATTCAGGTTTTCTCTGCAAAGTCAAACGTGCTGAACTGAAGACCGAAGAAGGGACCGCTGAACTCCTGGTTTCCGGGGAGCCTTCAAAGATCGACTTCTCCTTTTCCGTCGAAAAAAGAAAGGCGGTTGCCATAGCGATGGCCTTTAAATACGGCGAATCGCTGCAGGGAGGGGTCAGCTTCAGTCCTGTCTTTGCTCTCAGGATACTGGAAAGGCCTCTCACCGGCCTCACCGGCTACCTTTCCAATTACGGCAGCGATACCATAACGATATTCGACAAAAAGAAGCATCAGGTCGCGGGTGTCATCGCAACCGGGGCGGGCCCTGCAGGGATCTCTCTCGACCGGCGGCTGTCAAAAGCCTATGTGGCGCTTTCGGAGGATGATGCCGTGGGTGTGTTGGATGTGGCTTCCG
>JAOUFP010000438.1 GCA_029858145.1 Nitrospirota bacterium
CCCGCTACTTCCTGTGGCTGGCGGTCGGCGCCGGATTTTTCCTGGTGAACCTGGTGGTGGCTGACCTGTTTGCTGAGTCGCGGTCTGTTTTTAAAGTCCTTCCCGGCGGTGATGCACTTCAGGCGATCTGCTACGGACTTGTCTGGCTGACTTTCGGGGCGTCACTATGGTCTGCGCGGCGCACAGCAACGGCTATGCGCATGACAGGACTCGCGGTTGTCTGCGCGGGAGCGGGCAGCATAATCCTTTTGCCGTTTCTGTTTCCGGATCTGGTGCCCGGCATGCAGCCTCTGTGGAACCTGGGCCTGCCGGCCTATGTGTTCACGTTGGCCGTGCTTCTTTTCCTGTTGAAGAATGAAGTGCGTGAAAGGAGCACGAACCAGATGAAAAATTTGTTTCTGGCCTTATTGGTCGTCACGGGTTTCATGGCAGCAAAGGTGGAAATGAATACCCTTCTGCAAACCGGAATGCCCTTCCGTCTCTTTTTTGAACAGACTGCCGCCATGGCGGTTGGCTCTGCCGCCGGCTGGATGGGCTATGGTCTTGGCCTGCTGCTTTGGCGCAGAGGGTTGGACAAACCTTTCCGGTTCGCCGGCCTGATACTGATCCTGCTCGGACTGATAAAGACCGTATTGTTTCCCTTCAGCCACAAGGCGGCCTTTGGCGCCATGACGCCTCTTTTGAATTATCCCTCGCTCCTTTTTCTGTTTGCGACGGGAATGCTGGTCTGTCTGACAGTGAATAAACCCCGGCAGCACTGGCCCCTGGAACAAACCAGTTCAGCGGGCTTCTGGGGCAGCCTTCTGTCTGTCATGACCTTTTTTATTCTCAATGTGGAAATCTCCAGTGTGTTTGCAGTCAGGGGAGGAGCTTTCAGTCTCTTGACGCATGGCAGTCTTGCCCATCAACTTGCGTATAGCCTGGGGTGGATGATTTACAGTATCGGCCTTCTGATCGTCGGCATCAGGTGGAGCAGCATCAAGGTGCGCTGGGCCTCTCTGGCTCTCCTGGTTATCACGACAGTAAAGATTTTCTTTATGGACCTCTGGAAGCTGGGGCAGTTGTACCGGGTAGCCTCGTTTGTGGGCCTTGCCGCGGTGCTGATCCTGGTCTCATTTCTTTACCAGCGGTTTTTAAGCGAAGAAAGTGAGCTTGCGAAACATGAAAACAGTGAAAACAGCTAGTATTCTTTTGATTCTGCTTCTGGGAATTTTCGGTGTACCTTTGCGGACATCCGCTGAAGGGCAATGGCATTTTCAGGCAGCCCTTGAGGTCCCTGGTCCCGGCTTGACAGAAGCGCTTCTGCCTGCCGGTCTTTTTTTTAGCGGCGGAACCACAGGGCCGGATTCTCTCCTGGACCTGTCTCTTGAAGGACCTGACGGAAATCCCCGCTCCTTCGAGCTGTATTGGAAAGAGGAAAACAGCACCCGGATTCTGGTCCTTGAAGCCAGCCGAGTTTACCTGGATAAGACCAGGGGGCTTATCTGGGAGGCTGCTCCACCCCGGAATTTTAAGATCGAAAAGATCCATATCGAATTCGCTGCCAGGCAGGAGATGGGGCAGGTCAGCATAGAGGCAATGGATTTCCGGGGATGGCATCGGCTGGCGGAAAACGCTGCTCTGTATCGTGTTGAAGACGGATTAAAGGCAGATATCCGCATTGAACCTGCCGTGTACGAACAACTGCGGCTGTTTTTCAGGGGATATGACAAAGACTTTCGGGAGACCCCTTTCCTGGTAAAATCAGTGAGCCTGTCGGGAAAGAACATTGCCAAAGATTACGCGGAAGAAACCGTCAACCTCCATTTTATTGAAGCAAAACAGGAGGGTGAAAAAGTAATTTCCGCTTTGTTCCCGGGCTCGGGACTGTGGATTAAATCGCTCTTTGTTTCTACTGAAGCACAATTCCAGGGGGAATGGAAACTGGGCCGTGAAATTATCGGAGGCAACGGGCCCCGGTTTCAGGAACTCTTATCCGGCAGGGTGACGACGGTGAGCGGAAAAGCATCACGCATGGAAATCCCGGTTAACCGTTTCTGGCCGGGCCGTTCCCTTGTTCTGAAACTGGATCCGGGAGGCAGATACCTCGGGAAGATCGCGGGAATGCGCATTACCACTCATCTGCCAAGGATTGTTTTTTTTGCGGATAAGGCCGGTGTCTACCTGGCGCAGGCAGGCAGCGGAAACAGGGCCCTCGTAAAAGAATTCTCCGGAGATCCGGAACGGCGGATTGACAGGGTCCTGTCCTTTTCTGAAGTGACAGAAAACAGGACATGGCGGCCTGAGAGCCTTGCAGAAAAGTTTTTGATTAAGGGCGGCCCTTTCACTGAAAAAGGGTATCGCTGGACCGCGAAGGTCAGAATTCCTGAGCCGGGCTATTATCGCATCGTACTGAATCGAGAGGCGAGCCTCTTTCTTCACCCCGATAGCATAAGACTCGTCAGGGAAGGTGTGCAGGTCCCTTTCTTTAAAGGGCAATATGAGACGCGGGAGATTGATCTCCGGGCCTCATCAGAGTATGATGCTGTAAAAAACGTGACGTGCTGGACCATCGAACTGCCCGGTCCGGCCGGCCAACTGAAAGAACTGACACTGGGGACACAGGGCATTTTTCAACGGAACGTTATTATTGATATTCCCAAAGCGGGACATACAGGATGGCAGC
>JAOUFP010000439.1 GCA_029858145.1 Nitrospirota bacterium
AGGCAATATCCCTTCTCTCGAAAATCGACAGCTCCCGCGCATGCTTCACCGTCAGGTAGAGCTTTCTCGCCTCAGCATTGAATAGGGACTTTTCCTGCATGCGGCTGCCTGAAAACATCACAAAAGTAGCAGCCAGACCGGTAATAAAAAGTACTAATAGGAGTTCAAAGAGGGTGAATCCTCTATTCCCAGCTCGCAACGTCCCTGTTTTCACCTTCACCGCCCGGTGCGCCGTCGGCGCCATAGGAAAAAAGATCATAGTCCCCGTGCGTGCCGGGAGACTGATACTGGTAGGGCTTCTTCCAGGGATCGTTGGGCAGGGCTTTTTTCAGATAAGGGCCGTCCCATCCCTGAACGCCCGGGTCTGTTACCAGCGCATTGAGGCCTTCGGATGTGGAGGGGTAATGACCTGTATCAAGACGGTAACTGTCAAGAGCCTGCCCCAGAAGCTCTATCTGTGTCTTTGCGGCTGACTGTTTGCCCTTGCCCACCTTGGTGAAGAGTTTAGGTCCGACAAGCGCAGCGAGTATCGCGAGGATGGCCATGACCACCAGCAGTTCAATGAGGGTAAAGCCTTTCCTGTTAGTGTGATATTTCTTTCCTTCAGTATCTTTCATCATTCCTCCTGTCATGTAATCTCACCAGATAAAATATTCTGTTAAATCGGTATCTCATTGATGCTGAAGATGCCTATCAGCATCGATATGACTATCAATCCGACAACCACGCCCATTATCAGGATAAGCGCCGGTTCAAAGAGGCTTACGAACCTTTTTATGAGACTCCTGGTTTCTGCCTCGAACCTCTCTGCGATCAGCAGGAACGTCTCCTCCAGTTTGCCTGCCTCCTCTCCTATTGCCACCATCTGATTGAAGATCGGAGGGAAAACTCCGCTCTCCTTCAGGGGCTGCGAAAGACCTCTGCCCTTGCTTACCCCTTCCTCCAGAAGAAGAAGTTTTTTCGACACTGTGTCATTATCGACAACATCTCTCGATATCCTGAGCGCCTCCAGGATCGGCACCCCGCTCTGCAGGAGCGTCCCCAGTGTCCGCGAGAACCTTGAAATGATAAGTTTCATGCTGAGCTTCCTGAAAACGGGCAGCTTTAATTTCAGATTGTCGATATAGCTCTTCCCTTCGGCTGTCTTCGCGTATCCGCGCAGTAAGAATGCGGCCAGAAAAATGGCAGCGGCAAACGCCCACCAGTAGGAAGAAAAAAGTTCGCTGACCTGTATCAGGATAAGGGTCGGCAGAGGAAGCGCCTGTCCCATATCCTGAAATATCTGCGCGAATTGGGGTACGACGAAGAGCATCAGCACAGTAACCATCAGCCCCCCGACCGCGGTAAGCAGCAGAGGATATATCATCGCAGAGACGATCTCCTCTTTGAACGAGACACTTGTTTCGAGAAAGGATACCAGCCTCTTTATTACAATCTCAAGGATGCCGCCGGATTCCCCTGCCTTTATCATGTTGACGTAAACCCGCGGGAATATCTTGTGTTTCCCCATGGCATAAGACAGTGTGTTACCCTTCTGGATATCAATATATACCTCCCGGATGACTGACCGGAGGGCTTTCTTTTCGGAATGTTCCGAAAGCACATAGAGTGCCCTGTCGATAGGAAGGCCCGCGTCGAGAAGGTTGCCGAGTTCCTGGGTAAATGTCAGAAGGTCTTTTACTGAGACACGCTCGAAAAAGCGGCTCTCTTTGGCCTCGCCGGCCTTAATGCTCAGGGGGATAAGGCCTTTTTCCCGTAAGGTCGTCTTCAGAGCCTCTTCATCTGAAGAAGTGAGTGTATCCCTTATCTTCCTGCCTGAAAGGTCGACTGCTTCATAATTAAACAGGGGCATAGGGTATCTTATCACACGTTTCCTGCAGGGTCAATTTAAGGACAACCATTGATATTATTAAGTGCCGCACGCCGTCTTCACGGTGATGGCGAAGGCATCCCTCTGCTGTCAATTCATAAAAAACTGCCTTTACCTGACATCAGAGGAGATGATACAATCATCATTCAAATGGCATACAAGAGCATAAGAGAATGGCCTGAAGACGAACGCCCGCGGGAAAGGCTGCTGAAACACGGACCTTCGTCCATGTCTGACGCGCAGCTTCTGGCGATTATCCTCCGTACCGGCGGTGGCGGCAGAAGCGCCCTTGATATCGGCATGGACCTGGTTTCCACGTTTCATTCATTCAGAGAACTCGAACAGGCCTCACTGGCCGAACTTTCCTCCCAAAAAGGGATCGGCAAGGCGAAGGCGGCACAGATCAAGGCCGCGATAGAGATCGGCAAAAGACTGTACCACGTGCCTTCACGGAAAGGCCCCGCCTTTTCATCAGGGCAGGATGTCTACAATTATTTTTCCCCGAAGATGAGGGGTTACAGGAAAGAGGTCTTTCACTGCGCCCTGCTCGATGTAAAAAATCGTCTGATCAGGGATCTGCAGATATCCGAGGGCACCCTGACCGCTTCGCTGATCCATCCGCGCGAATCGTTCAGGGACGCGATAAAGGAAGCTGCCGCTTCCGTTATATTCATCCATAACCACCCCAGCGGAGACCCGGCGCCCAGCCGCGAAGATATCGCGATAACCGAAAAGCTTGAGCATGCGGGGGAAACCCTGGGCATTAAGGTGCTTGACCATATTATCGTTGCA
>JAOUFP010000440.1 GCA_029858145.1 Nitrospirota bacterium
GGCAACAAACGGTCTGAGCGAGCTCTCGTGCCATATTTCGGTGCTGAACCAGGACCGTTGTCCGCATCTGCCCCATGCCCATAAGGAAGAAGAGTTGTTGCTTCTCCTTCACGGTGAGGTGGATCTGATCTTCCCCAATAGTCAACCGCCATACGAAAACTCCCGGCAGCATTTGAAGGCCGGTCAGTTTGTCTATTACCCTTCAGGATTTTCCCATACCCTGCAGACAGTCAGTGAATCCCCCGCCAGCTACCTGATGTTCAAATGGCACGCGCCGGCAAAAAGACCCGGGGAACAACTTGAATACGGGATTTTTAACATGTACGAGCGTATGGAAGCCGGCGATGTGAATGAGGGGTTTCATTCGAAGGTGATCTTCGATGGCCCGACGACATTTTTGGGAAAATTACAGTGTCATATCTCTACATTGACGCCGGGCGCCGGATATGCCCCGCATTCAGACCCGTATGATGTGGCCATCGTTGTCCTCGAGGGCGAGGCCGAAACGCTTGGCAGGAGAGTGAGCCCTCACGAAGTAATCTTTTATGCGGCGGGAGAACCTCATGGGATGCGAAATCCCGGAACTGCGATTGCCAGATACATTGTGTTCGAGTTTCATCACCGGAAGTCGTCATTTGACAAAAGACCTTCGTCGCGTTATACGGAGGATCCTATCGTCAATCAGCAGTCAACACATTTTACTGGTAACGACTTTGCTGACAGGCAAGTTCACAGGGTGATACAAAAAAATGAAACGGCTTAAAGTCCTGGTTACAGGTTCAAAGGGGTTGATAGGAAGAATATTGACGGAGAATCTGTCGGATCACTTTGACATTTACGGACTGGATAAGAACAGTGGTGGGGCTAAGCACTTCAAGGCGGACGCATACAATTATTCTGATCTGGATTCGGTGTTCAGCAGGCTGGTATCTGTCGATTGCATAGTTCATCTTGCCGGTGATTCAAGAGTGGATGCGGACTGGGAGTCGGTATTAAGAAACAATATAGTAGGAACAAGAAACATATATGAATGCGCAAAAAAACATGGCATCAGAAAGGTGGTCTTTGCCAGCTCAAGCCATGTTACCGGTGCGTACGAAAACTCACATTCGCTCACCATACATGATCCCATCAGACCTGACAGTGATTATGGTTCAAGCAAGGCTTTCGGGGAAATTATCGCGAGACAGTATGCTGATCTTTATGGCATCAAATCAATTTGTTTAAGAATCGGATGGGTAATGGATGATGATGATCCGACTAAAAACGAACTGTCACTGAAAATGTGGCTGAGTCACAGGGACTTGGTTGCACTGATGAGAAGAAGTATCCTTGCCGATATTGATTTTGGAGTGTATTACGGTGTTTCGAATAACAGAGAGAGATTCTGGAATATCTCCAACGCAGAAAAGGAAATTGGATACAAACCGAAGGATGACGCATATTCTCTTATGAGCAGATCTTTTTCTTTTAAACCCATAGCTGACAAGCTTAAAAAGCAGATACGTAAATATCTGGACAGAAGAAAGCGCCAGTATTTTTTTTAAGAGCTTCACACTGTTTTTCAGTTCTCCGCGTGACGCATCTGCCAAGCACGCGGCGGCGCAAGGATTCTGCTGAAGTTTATTACGAGCTTGACCGGTCAGTCCCACATAAAAATGCTGAACATTCCACAATGGTTAAAGGGGGTATTCGGAACAGCAGGCATTGCCGGCTCTTTAGAGCGGGAAACACCCTCCTTTTATGATCTCATTTCAGAAAATGCAGCGATTGAGCAGATTGCCACGGGTTTTCAGTTTACCGAAGGCCCTGTCTGGTTTGCTGAAGAAAAGGTTCTTCTCTTCAGTGACATTCCTGCAAATAAAGTTCTGAAATTGACTCCTGATGGCCGGGTGACCGTCTTCAGGCAGCCAAGCGGCAACTCAAATGGACTTGCCCGTGATAAACAGGGGCGCCTTATCGCTTGCGAGCACGGCAACCGCAGGGTCACAAGGACGGAAACCGATGGGGCCGTCTCTATCCTGGCTGACAAATACGGTGAGAGGAGGCTCAACAGTCCGAACGACGTTGTTGTGAAAACCGATGGGACAATCTACTTTACCGACCCGCCCTACGGGATTCACTCGGCGCAGCAGGAACAGCCTGTCCAGGGCGTTTACCGGCTGTCTCCGGATCAGGGCGAACTGACGCTCGTCGCTGATGACTTTACCGCGCCGAATGGATTGGCATTCTCCCCCGATGAAAACAGACTCTACATTGACGACTCAGAGCGCCGTCACATCCGTGTATTTGATATTCAATCCGACGGAAGTCTTTCAAACGGTCGGATCTTTCACGATATGAACGTTGCCAAGCCGGGTTCCCCGGACGGAATGAAGGTAGACATCTGGGGAAATGTTTACTGCACGGGGCCGGGCGGTGTGTGGGTATTGGATCAGGAGGGCACGCATCTGGGCACGATCATCATGCCCGAACAGCCTTCCAACTGCGCGTGGGGAGATGATGATCTCCAGAGCCTCTATATCACGGCCCGGACATCGGTTTACAAAATACGCACCAATATCCCCGGCATATATTTATGAGGACGCTTCCGGATATTCTGAAATCTCTCGGAGTAAAGGCTATTTTTAATTTTAATCAACGAGAAGGGCAACGG
>JAOUFP010000441.1 GCA_029858145.1 Nitrospirota bacterium
CGAGGGGACCCATGGGGCTTGAAGAACTGACCTGCACGAAATTCATAGTGCTGGGCAACGGACAGCTCAGGGAATAACGGTAAAGGCATCAGGCCTGAAAATTATTCAGATGAAGATAGGCATCTTCGGCGGCACATTCAACCCGATACACTACGGCCATCTCAGGTCTGCAGAAGAGATCAGGGGCAGGTTTGGGCTGGACAGGATATTTTTTATTCCTTCAGGCAATCCTCCGCTGAAAAGAAAAGATCTGGCAGAGGCAGCGCACCGGTATGCGATGGTCAAAATGGCTGTCAGGGAGAATCCCTCGTTCGAAGTGCTCGATATCGAATGTGCCAGGCCCGGAAAGTCCTACACTGTCAATACTCTTGAACAGCTCCTGGAAGATCATCCTGATACAGACTTTTACTTCCTGCTCGGCATCGATGCGTTTCTTGATATCCCCAACTGGAGGGAACCGGAACAGATACTCTCCCTGACGAACTTTATTGTGCTTTCGAGGCCCGGGAAGAACTTTATAGAGCTGTTCCATTCGCCCTATCTGGAGGTGAAAAAAAACGTCCTGGCAGGTCTCGACAGGGGAGAAGGCGACTCCTGCGCGACTGTCTTGAAGAGCGGGAAAAAAGCGTTTCTTACGAGGGTCACCCCGATCGGGATATCCTCAACAGGCATCAGAAAGAGCATTAAAAAAGGGTCTAGCATAAAATACCTGTTGCCAGCAGAGGTTGAATCTTATATAATTTCTCATAGCCTTTACATGCAGAAAAATTGAACAAAAAGGATACGCGGCAGGAGGGGATGCCTTTTAAAAGTAGAGATGTAGCCGTTAAGGCAGCAGAAGCAGCACTCAAAAAAAAGGCCTTAGATGTCACCATTCTTGATTTATCCGGCCTGACTGTTATAGCTGATTATTTTGTTATCTGCACCGGAGAAAGCACCACCCAGGTAAAAGCTGTTGCAGCATTCATAGAGGAGGAGCTCGCGAAAAAACGCAGGAAGCCTCTCGGTGTGGAGGGGGTCGCCCACAGTCACTGGATCTTGCTCGACTACGGAGATGTCGTCATCCACATTTTCGAAAAGGAGACCCGGGCATACTATAACCTTGAAAAGCTCTGGATGGATGCAAAGACGATAGAAATAGATGAAAATAAGAGTGATTTGGCCGGGGAAGACAAAAGAACAATTCGTTACTGAAGGGCTCAAAAAGTATCTTAAACTTTTGCGGCCCTATGCCGAAATCAGCCTTGCAGAGCTCAAGGAAGAAAAGGGCAGCGATATCCGGAAAATGCTTAATAAGGAAGGAGAGAGGATATTGAAACTTCAGGTGCCGTACACTCTCCTCGACGAAAAAGGGGACCAGATGACCTCAGGAGACTTTGCGGAGTTCATAGCTGAACATATTTCCGGGATCAACTTCGTGCTCGGCGGTGCATACGGTGTATCGGACGCAGTTAAGAAGACGGCGCAAAAAACTCTCTCTCTCTCGAAAATGACCTTTACGCATGAAATGTCGCGCCTGTTTTTTCTTGAGCAGCTGTATCGGGCTTTTACCATAATACATAAAAGGGGTTATCACCACTGATGGGCAAGTTTTCTATCTTCATAATTGTTATCTTTTTCGGCGTCGTCGCTCTTTTCGCCATCAACAACCACGAGGTTACCACTATAAAAGTCCCTTTCGGGGCTGTCTACGAGGTTCCCAAGATCGCCCTGATTCTGCTGTCCAGCGCGATAGGGTTTCTCGCAACCCTCTTTATATTTGCGGTACGGGACACAAAGAAATTCATCGACAACTGGCAGTACCAGAAGAAACAGAAGCAGGACATAAAAGTGCAGGAGCTTTACTCCAAAGCCCTGAATGCCCTTCTTGGTCGCAATGAAGAATCTGCCAGGGACGCGCTGGAAGACATACTCACGGAAAAGCCTGATCATATTGATGCCCTGCTGAGGCTGGGAGATATTGCGATGGCTGAAGAAGATTACCAGAAGGCGAATGCCTATTACCAGAAGGCGAGGAATATCAAGCCGAAAAAGCTCGAAAGCCTTTTTGCCCTCGAGGGTCTTATGGAAAAGACAGGACGGTGGGCAGAGGCCATGAAATACCTTGAAGACATTCTGGAAATAGACGATGCAAATCTGTCTGCCATGTACAGGAAACGCGCCATGCTGGAAAGGGACGGGAAATGGGATGATCTCGTCTATCTGCAAAAGTCCATCCTGAAGCTTGAACACAGTGAAAAAGACAAAAAGCGTGAAAATCAGAATCTGATCGGATACAAATATGAATACGGCAGGCACAGCCTTGAGACCAACCAGCTCGAAAAGGCGAAAAAGGCGTTCAAGACCGTCCTTCGGCTGGAGAAAGATTTTCTGCCCGCAATACTCGGTCTTGCAGAGGTTATGCTCATAGAAGGCGACAGTGAAGAAGCGGTGAATCTTCTCGAAAAGGCGTATGAAAATACCAATTCTACAATCGTCCTGGCCAGACTTGAAGACCTTCTTATCAGTTTGGGAGAACCGTCGAGGCTGATCAGCATCTATAAGAACAGCATCTCCAAGAAGCCGAATGATCCTGTAACCAAATTTTTTCTCGGGAAGCTCTTTTACCGGCTGGAGATGGTGGATGACGCCTTTGAAATCCTTACGGGAATTG
>JAOUFP010000442.1 GCA_029858145.1 Nitrospirota bacterium
CACCCATCCCTTCGGCTGCAAAGTAGAGAACATCCTTCACCGGCAAAAGGACCACCCCCATCACCGGACGGTCTTTCTCCATCAGCGCGATATTCACCGTGAATTCGCCATTTCTCTTGATGAACTCCTTGGTGCCGTCAAGAGGATCGACGAGCCAGTAGCAGTCCCATGCCTTTCTCTCCTCATAGGGGATATTCCTGCCTTCCTCGCTCAGCAGGGGAATCTTTCCTTTCTGCAGGCTGCTGAGCCGGCCGGCGATGACTTCGTGGGAGCGTCTGTCCGCCAGGGTCAGCGGTGACCGGTCCTCTTTCTGCTCCACGGTGAATCCTGAGCCGTATACTGCGAGGATGGCATCCCCCGCATTTTTTGCTGCGGTGATGGCTTCGATAAGCAGGCTTTCCATATGTCTGACTGTCCTTTCTTTCAGTGGAGATGATAAGATCTTCTCTGTATTGAGGTATGCGCTGCCGGCATCGACGCTTTCCCGGCACCCTGTCTGTTTCGCCTTTACGAACTTAGGTGCAGTATTCTGACTTTCAATGCTTTTTGTTGTCAAGTTCAGCGGGCCAGAAAGGGGCATAAAAAAAGAGGGCGGATGATCGCATCCGCCCCCCCAATGATATTCTGCCGCTTCCGGTTACTTCTTCGTTATCTCGTATTTCCCTTCCTTGTCTATCTGTATGATCGCGTTGAGGAACTTTACCTTGTAGCCTGCTTCCTTCAGGTCATCATAAGCCGACTCAGCCCTGATGCCGGTGACGCAGTGGGTAATGATCTCCTTGTCCTTCGGAAGTTCTTTCATCCTGTCGTGTAACTCCCCTGCGGGGATGTTGACGGCGCCGATGATCATGCCGTTCATCGCCTCGTCCCTGTCCCTGACATCGAGGATGATCTTTTTGGGATCGCCTTTTTCGGCGAGCGCCTTGAATTCCTCTATTGCTATCTCACCCGGCCTCGGCTTCGGCACATAGGAGATGGCTGTAGTCAGTTTGCCGCTGACAAGCTTGCCGCTGTCTTTCTTCCACGCAGCCAAACCGCCGCTCAGCACCGAGGTGTTTTTATAGCCCCAGCCGGTCACCGTCCTGTATGCGGCTTCATCTTCCTTTTCCGAATAAAGTATGATGGGGGCTGTCTTGTCGGCAGGGAACCTGTCCTTTGCCGCTGCGAGAGCTGCTGCGGGAATCGATACCGCGCCCTGAATGTATCCTTTTTCTGCTGTTTCGGTTTTCCTGAGGTCTACAAGGACGTGCGCGATGTCTTTCCCGATGAAGTCTTTGAGCGCTGCTGTTTCTGATACAATGAGGTTGCCTGCTTTCTTCCATTCAGGCATCCCTTCGTGGAATATCTTTACATTGGTGTAGCCGAGCGCTTCTGCCCTACGGGCAGAATCAGGACTCAGCCTTCAGGTCACCCCGCCGCAGTAAAAAATAAGGAGCTTGTCCTTTTCCTTTGGCAGGAGCCTGTCTTTGAGCTTGTCAAAGGCCGGCTGAGGGAACGACACCGCAAAGGGGACGTGCCCCTCGTTGAACCGCGGCGCGGGTCTTGCGTCAAAGAGGATGTAGTTGCCTTTTTCAGGACCCATCTCAACGAGCTTCTGCATCTCATCCGTCTTGACCTGCTTTTCATCCGGTATCTGTGCCGGCGGCTTTACTGAGAGGCTGACCGCGTAAGGCGTCTTTTCCTCCCCGGTGTAGGTGACAGCAACTTCCTTGTCTTTTGGAACTGCCGCGAGGCTGTCCGCGCCTGCTATCTTCAGGTCATCGCCATACTTGACGACCCACACAAGACTGCCGACCGCAACCTGCAGGGTCTTGAATTTTTCGGTCGCCGAGACGAAATTGCCCCTGATGACCTTGTCCTGTGCCGGATGGCACTGTCTGCATGCCGAGGCCACTGTCGGCTTTCCGGCATAGGTCAATCCTGCTGTCCCGATGACTGCGGCGAAAATCGCCAGGACAGCTATAGGGACAGATAATTTTCTGACCATGATACACCTCCAAGGCTAAAATTAAGGTTACGAGTTTAGTTTATTCGAATCTGCTTGACTTGTCAAGAATGGAAAGGGTTCCCGGAGAGATCTTTGGATTGATTCCCTAATCCAGATAATTCATAAATTTTCTATGCCGAGCGATTCTTGGCGTATTGAGAGGGTTCTTCTGCGCGAGAGGGAAGAATCGGAAGCTTATTGCGCTGCCGGAGGATCATCAAGAACAATTCGCTCACTCTGAAAGCAGGCTTCAGGCACCCTCTGGACGTCGATCTCCCTTGGGGACATTTTCAGGAGTATCAAGCGTTCCGTGAAGTCAGCAGGAGTCGCTCTGAAGTTGTCGGTGCGCAAGTACAAAGATGCCTTGCCAGGCGGTCTGGATCACCTGACCGCCAATCTTCAGAAGCCTGAGTTTCAGCTGCTGGCTCTGCGTTGTTGAGAGTTCTGTCCTGACAAGGGCTTCTCTGAGCCTGAGGACAAGCCAATAAGCAGCCATGTGAAAAAAGAGACGAAACTGGTCGGCAATAAACCGGTGACTGCTGAGTCAATCCGCCTTTAGACCGTTTTTGAATTCATCAATCCTTACCTCGCATGTGCCTCCACGCTCTGTATAGAACTCGTAGACTTGCTGAGTATCCATCGAGAGATTCGTCACGACAAAC
>JAOUFP010000443.1 GCA_029858145.1 Nitrospirota bacterium
TTTTTCCGTCATTTCTGTCAAAGGAAAGGGTCATCTCTTTCCTGAGGTCTTCTTTTGAATAAAATGTCGATACTTTTTTTCTGAACATCTCACGAACTTCCTCAAGCAGTTTGGCCATTTTTTTTGTTTGACACATGACGATAAAGTCATGAGTGGATAACGTCCCGACAAAACTGTTCGAGCGTTTATCAGCACTTGTCTTGAGTATTGCCGCAGCCCACTGAATTATTTCCGCATGACTGTCAGATCCATACTTGATAAGGTATGGCTGAATGTTCGCTATCCTCACATATACAATGGAGTATTCTCCCAATTTTGGGAAAACTTCATCCATTTTCTTTATGATTGCAGCCTTATCGGGAAGACCGGTCAAATAGTCCGGCCAGAGATATGGATTTTTCTGCTTCTTGCGTAAATCCTGAATATACTGTTTTGCCTCGTTCATCACCATGAAATCTCCCCGTATTTTTTTATTGTTAATAAATACAGCATTTATTAAAGCAAAGTCAATGTCAAGTTTTAATTATAAGGTCTGAAATATGTCAACTTGTTATTTCTAATAAAAAAAGGGACTTTGCAGTCCCTTTTTCTTCTTTTTTATCATGATGCATTCTACATCATTATTGTGCAGACAGAGCTATTTCTTCTTCGCCTTCGTCTCCTTCAGAGAGGCCTGTGCCGCAGCAAATCGGGCAATGGGAACCCTGTAGGGTGAACAACTCACATAATTAAGACCTAATTGGTGGCAGAACTCAACTGATTTCGGCTCACCTCCATGTTCACCGCATATGCCCATCTTCAGATCCTTCTTCACCTTGCGCCCTTTTTCGACTGCCAAGCGCATAAAAGACCCTACTCCATCGATATCAATCGAGATAAACGGGTCTTCCTTCAGTATCCCATTCTCCACATAGACAGGCAGGAACCTTCCAGCGTCATCGCGAGAAAGACCATAGACTGTCTGAGTGAGGTCATTTGTACCAAAAGAATAGAAATCGGCATGCACCGCAATTTCATCGGATGTTACACATGCCCTCGGCAATTCTATCATCGTCCCGACTGTGTAAGGAACCTTCACCTTATATTCTTTCTGAACTCTATCGGCAACTGAAACGACAACTTTTTTCATGGCCTCCAACTCTCTTACGTGCCCCACAAGCGGTATCATAATTTCAGGGATGACCTTCACCTTCTGTTTTGTGAGTTCACACGCAGCCTCCATGATCGCCTGTGCCTGCATAGCATATATCTCGGGATAGGTTACACCGAGACGGCAGCCACGATGACCAAGCATCGGATTAAACTCATGCAGCGACTTATTCTTTGCATTCAGCTGTTCGAAAGGAACTCCCATCTCGACTGCGAGTTCCTCAAGTTCCTTGTCGGTATGCGGAAGGAATTCATGGAGCGGAGGATCAAGAAGCCTTACGGTCACCGGCAACCCTGCCATAGCCTTGAAAATCCCGATAAAATCACCCTTCTGAAACGGAAGAAGCTTTGCGAGTGCCTTTTCTCTTCCCTCCAGGGCATCGGAAAGTATCATCTCCCGAACCGCTTTTATTCTGTCCGGGCCAAAGAACATATGCTCAGTCCTGCATAGACCGATCCCTTCGGCACCAAACGTCCTTGCGATGGTTGCATCTTCAGGGGCATCGGCATTGGTCCTCACTTTTAAAGTCCTGAACATATCAGCAAATTTCATCAATTCCTTGTACCAGGGATTATGTTCAGGGTCAGCGGGCAAAAGATCGAGCTTGCCTTCATAGACGCGCCCTTTTGTGCCGTTCAGGGTTATCCAATCACCCTCCTTCAATATTTTGCCGTTCACCTGTATCTCTTTTTTCTGCAGACTTATATTAAGAGCGGAGCAGCCAACGATACAGCACTTGCCCCACCCTCTGGCAACAAGCGCCGCATGACTTGTCATGCCTCCTTTTGCCGTCAGGATCGCCTGCGCTGCATGCATACCGTGCACATCTTCAGGAGAGGTCTCGGTTCTCACGAGAATTACTTTTTCTCCCTTCTTCGCCCATGCTTCGGCATCATCAGCTGTCAATACAATTCTGCCCACAGCGCCCCCGGGGCCCGCGGGAAGACCTTTTGCAAGTTCATCCGCCTGTTTTTCGGCGACAGGAGCAACGCTGGGATGCAAAAGTTCATCAATCTGATCGGGTCTTACACGAAGAACGGCCATCTGTTTTGTTATAAGCTTTGATTTCGCCATCTCAACCGCCATGCGGATAGCAGCCTGACCATTGCGCTTTCCGGTTCTTGTCTGAAGCATCCAGAGCCTTCCATCTTCGATGGTAAACTCAATGTCCTGCATATCCTGATAATGCTTCTCCAGTTTCCTCTGTATACCGAACAACTGCTTGTAAAGTTTCGGCATAGATTCTTCAAGTGAAGGGAGGTGCAGAGTATCTGCTGTTTTTCCGGCCTTATTCACCGGATTGGGTGTTCTGATACCTGCAACAACGTCTTCACCCTGGGCATTCGTCAGCCATTCACCGAAGAACATATTTTCTCCGGTTGCAGGATTCCTGGTAAAGGCAACGCCGGTTGCGGAATTATCGCCGGTATTACCAAAAACCATAGACTGGACATTCACCGCTGTTCCCCATTCTTGGGGAATCTTTTCTATTTTACGG
>JAOUFP010000444.1 GCA_029858145.1 Nitrospirota bacterium
ACCGCACCTTCGGACAGGGCCCTGATTTGCTCTATGATTGAATTCACCGGCTTCGCGATAGAACCTGATATCCAGACCGTGAAAAGCACAAGCAGGGCCGTTGCCAGCACCATGACGCCGGTAATTGTCGAGGAAGTACAGAGTATCGCCCTGTAAATGTTCTTCGAATTGACTGCGTACAGCTGCGCGGTCTGGGCCGCAAACTCATTTGATAACAGGATCGCTTCATGTACTGTCTGCTGGAACTCGATAACCCGGGAAGAGAGCTGGCCGTCATCACTGATTTCTTTATTCAGGCTGCTGATTTTCATGGCAGAAATGTCTTCAATCTTCTTTCCCATCAGATCAACAAACGAGGCCATGCTCTTTGTATATCTCTCGCCTTCGGCATCCCCCTTTGTGGCGGCGATGCTAAAACTTTCAATAACTTTTCCGTTATCCCTGTTGATATCATTAATCTGGCCGCCCAGCGTCAGCGCAGAGAGGAATGATCTGACATCATCGATCCTTGCCCGCGCCGCGTCACTTTTCTTGGTCACAAGCTGCGTATCTGAAGCATTCTGTATTGTCATTGAATCGATCATGAGATTTTGCAATTTCCGTGTAATCTTCTGGGCAATCCGGTCATGCGGAATATCGTACGATACTATCCTGCTGGTTTTTGAATGGATATCAAAAAGGGTGGTAAGGCTCACCGCAAACATTACGGCAAACCATATAAAAACGCCAAGAGAAAAAAGCAGAAACTTCTTCCTGATCGGAAGATCAACAAACATTAAGAAGTTGATAATTCTTTTAATCATGAACTATTGTCACTTCTGTCCCTGTATACTAACTTACAGAAGAAGGGAAAGACAATACTCGCCAAAAACACTGTCATTAAGTGATTTCGAGCATTCTGTCCAATGCCCTTTTTGCAGGTATCCTGATTTCATCAGGGACTTTGACAAGATTGGTATTTTCCTGAAATGCCCTCAATATGCTTTTCAGGGTAGTCTTTTTCATGTTCGGACAGATCATGTCTTTTCTGAGGGGATAAAAAATCTTTCCGGGATTTTCCTTGCGAAGCCTGTGCATAAGGCCGATCTCGGTCCCGACAACAAACTCTTTCGCATCTGAAGCAAGCGCGTGTCTGAGCATGCCGGAGGTACTTGTCACATGGTCAGCCATCTCGAGCACCTCAAGCCTGCATTCGGGATGCGCCATAACAACGGCCTTCGGGTGCTCCGCCCTGGCATTTCTGACATCCTCTGCGGTAACCCTTTCATGCACATTGCAATACCCGTCCCAGGCGATCACCTTTTTTTTCGTATTTCTGGCAGCCCATTGTGAAAGATTTTTGTCGGGTATACAGATGACTTCATCACCGGGAAGCGATTCTATGACCTTAATGACATTTGCGGACGTGCAGCAGATATCACTTTCCGCCTTTACCTCAGCCGTTGTATTCACATAGGCAACCACAGGCACGCCCGGATACTTTCTTTTTATATCCCTCAGTGTGAATTCCGCTGGGAATACATAGGCGGGAGGATTGCTGAAGCCAGGGTAGCTCGTTCTTACCGGCCGGGGGGAATCAACACGTATCATATCAGCCATCGGGCATAACGCCTCCACCTCAGGCAAAAGGACTGTTTTATCAGGGGACAGAATCGACGCACTTTCAGCCATAAAATGCACACCGCAAAAGACGATCATTTCACATTCTTTGGTAGCGGCAATTCTCGAAAGCTCCAGGGAATCGCCGACAAAATCAGCAATATCCTGCACCTCGTCCCTCTGATAATTGTGGGAAAGAATAATCGCGCGTTTCTGTTCCTTTAACTCCAGAATCTGTTTCTGCAGGAAAGTTGTATCAGGAGACATTTAAAACCTTATTTTGCCTTTTGTTACAAGCGTTGAATTTGTGAAAAGAATTGTGCCGTCTTCGAGAACGACCTTGTAGATTGGCTCAGACCTTTCCTGATAATTTCCCGTTGCACCGGAACGGGCATAATGTTTTTTGCCGTTATAGTAAGAGAAGACCTTGTTGACATACTGTCTTGTCTCGGAAATGGGAGGGACGCTGCCATATTTTTCAACCGTCTTTGGCCCTGAATTATAAGCTGCCAGTGCGAGAGTCAGGTTTCCGTTAAACTTTTCGAGAAGAAACCTGAGGTATTTCGTCCCGCCATCTATGTTTTCTTCAGGATTAAAGGGATTTCCGACATTCAGGTCACTCGCTGTCGAGGGCATGAGCTGCATGAGGCCCATGGCACCCTTTTTTGAAATTGCCCTGTGGTTCCCGTTCGATTCAGTCCTGATAACCGCATGTATCAGTTCAGGCTCGATTTCATATTTTCGGGCAGCTTTCTGAACATATGGGTTATAGTCGCCGGAAACAACAGTTTTTTTTACCTCTGCGTTCGCATTTTTTTGCGCGAGGACTTTTTCTGTCTTTTTCCCAAAAGGCGCGTCAGTATAGCAGATAACACCGTTTTCATCTGTATACTTATAGATATCCGCTGATGCGGCAGCAGAAATAAAGAGCAAAAAAAATATCGGAACTGCTTTTCTCAGCATGAAAAATATTAACATTAAAACAGAGGAGAGTCAATATTGGACACCTGCAAGCCCTGCTCCAAAAAGCCGGGGGGAGAGGGCCGAA
>JAOUFP010000046.1 GCA_029858145.1 Nitrospirota bacterium
ACGCTCATCCTTGTCGGCGATATCGATCAACTTCCTTCTGTCGGCGCTGGCAACGTGCTGAAGGACGTTATCGATTCCGGCTGCATCCCCACTGTGCGGCTGAACGAGATCTTCAGGCAGTCGCGGGAGAGCCTGATAATCGTCAATGCCCACAGGATCAACAGCGGTGAGTTCCCCATTATCGGGTCGGAGAAGGACAGGCTCCATGATTTCTATTTCATTGAACTCGAAGAGCCGGAAAAGGTCTCGGAGATGATCCTCCATATGTGCAAAAACAGAATACCGGAGCGGTTCGGCTTTCATCCGGTGAACGACATACAGGTGCTCACCCCGATGCACCGCGGGATCGTCGGCGCGTCGAGCCTGAACGCAGCGCTCCAGAAAGAGCTGAACAGTTCTCCCGACGAGTTCCAGAGGGGCGGAAGGATATTCAAGCCCGGCGACAAGGTGATGCAGATCAGGAACAACTACGACAAGGACGTTTACAACGGCGACATCGGTCGGATCACTTCGATCGACAAGGAGACCCAGGAAGTGTCCGTCACCTTCGACGGAAGGCCTGTCGCCTATGACTTCGCAGACCTCGACGAGATAGTCCTTGCCTATGCGGTCTCTGTTCACAAGTCGCAGGGCAGCGAATACCCGGTCGTCGTAATGCCGCTTCTCACCCAGCACTATCTGCTCCTGCAGAGGAACCTCCTCTATACCGCCATCACACGGGGAAAGAAACTCGTGGTGATCATCGGCACGAAGAAGGCGCTCTGGATCGCTATCAGGAACAACAGGCCGCAGATGAGATACACCCGCCTGCGTGAGCGGATGAGGGACTGATCCGGCGCTTTTTTTTCGGGTTTGCGTACTCTCCTCTTTGGTGCTATTCTGGTCTTAGCCATGTACAAGAAAATCCTTGCCGCGGTCAACGAACACATCAATTCAGAGGTCGCCGCCCGTTACGCACTGCGCCTCGCGAAACAGCTTGAGGCAGAACTTTTCTTCTGCTTTGTTGCCGAAGAAAGCATGCCCCAGCATACGCGCTGCACCGCCGAAGATGCCGTGAACCGGCTTTACACAGAGGCCCTGGACCTGAATATTCGGGCCGAAAGAATCTCGATACTGGGTGATCCTGTTGCCGAGATCGGGAAAATAGTGCGTCACGAGAAGATAGGCCTCGTCTTTGCCGCTACCCGCCGGGAGGATATAGAAAGGCGGTTTTATTCGGGAACTGTCGCGCGCAGCCTCTCCCTGAAACTCCCCTGCTCAGTCGCGCTCGTGAGGGTCGTGCATATGGGAAAGATACACCCTTCAAAGATACTCGTCCCTCTGAAGGCACGGGTCAACAAGGTAAAAGAAAGGGCATATTTTACCGCGAAGATGGCAGAGGCCTTTGGTGGGAAGATAATCGTCTTTCATGCAACAAAGCCTATAACCAGATTCTTTCACGGCGAGATTCACCTCACCCCCGTAGAATGGGAAAAGCGGCTGCCGAAGGACATCTCTGACTTTAACGCGTATATCAGGAAAAGTGATATAGAATTGGAAGGTCTCCTTTTGCCGGGACACACCTCGAAAGGCATCACCATCGAGGCCGCGGCAAAAAGACACGACCTTATCATCATGGGGGCGAGCGAGAGGCCCCTGTTTACCTTCGTACTCAAAGGGAGTCCCGTTGAGGCTGTCTTAAGGGAGACCCCCTGTGACCTTATCATTCTGAACCCCCGACATGAAGATAAATAGACTGGCAAGGGAAGAGGTGCTGCGCAGTCTCGTCACCTCTGAAAAGGGGCTTTCGGGCGAAGAGGCGAAAAGGCGATTCCTCGAATTCGGGCCGAACGAGATCAGGGAGACCAGAAAGACGCCCCTCGTCTTGCGGTTTCTCAGACAGTTCACCCATTTTCTCGCTGTCCTCCTCTGGATAGGGGCGGGGCTCGCGTTTCTTTCCGAATACCTGAACCCTGGCGAAGGCATGCTCGCGCTCGGGCTTGCGATCCTGGGAGTAATCGTAATCAACGCGCTGTTCACCTTTGTGCAGGAGTACCGGGCAGAAAAGTCTTTTGAGGCATTGAAGCAGCTTCTGCCCTTTCATGTAAAAGTGCTGAGAGAAGGAAAGGAAAAGGAGATATACGCGAGGGAAGTGGTTCCCGGGGATATCTTAACCCTTTCCGGGGGAGACAGGGTGCCCGCAGACGCGAGGATCATCGAAACCGTCTACTGCATGGTGAACAACGCTCCGCTCACGGGCGAGTCCGAGCCTGTGCCGCTGACCGCCGGGGCCTGCGGGGGGGAACTGATCGAAAGCAGGAACATAGCCTTCGCGGGCACAAGCATTGTGAGCGGCTCCGCGAAGGCCGCGGTCTTCTCCACCGGGATGCGGACGGAATTCGGCCGCATCGCCCATCTCACGAGCGCTGTGGAAGCGGGTCTGAGCCCCCTCCAGAAAGAAATCGTCAAAGTGACGAGGGTCATCGCGTTCCTTTCAACGCTGATGGGCATCGGCTTTTTTCTCATAGGACACTTCATCGGGAGGAGTTTCTGGGAAAACTTCATCTTCGCGGTCGGCATAATCGTGGCGAACGTCCCGGAAGGCCTCCTCCCTACCGTCACCCTTTCCCTCGCGATGGGGAGCCAGCGGATGGCAAAGAAAATGGCGCTGATAAAGACCCTCACATCGGTGGAGACGCTGGGGTCGGTGACGGTCATCTGCACGGACAAGACAGGCACTCTGACGCAGAACAGGATGGAAGTGAAAAGAGTATGGTTCGACAGAAAGTTTATCGCAGAGCACAGTATCGGGGATTTACGGTCAGGTGATATTATGACTGCAGCCCGTCTCTGCAACAACGCACGTTTCTCTGATGGACAGTTCAAGGGAGACCCGACAGAGGTGGCGCTCCTGAAAGCCGCGGGAGGCACTGCAGAAGCAGGGGAGGCAGAGCGGATATTCGAAATCCCCTTTGATTCGGAGAGAAAGAGGATGACCACCCTGAACAGGATCGGCGATACGGCCATCGCCTTTACCAAGGGCGCCCTGGAAAGCGTTTTGCCTTTATGCACGCGGCTGCGGCTGGGGGGAGAATCGGTCCCGCTTGATGAAGAGCTCAAAAAAGAGATCGTGAGCGCAAGCCACTCTCTGATGGACAGCGGGCTGCGGGTGCTGGCGTTTGCGTATAAAGTCAGTAATGAGTTAGGCGTAATGCGTAATGAGAAAATAAATAATGCGGCACTTGACTCATCACTCGAAGCCAACCTCGTCTTCCTCGGTCTCGTCGGCCTTGAGGACCCCCCGAGGCCTGAAGCGGCGGAGGCGATAGGGAAATGCCGCGGGGCGGGGATACGGGTGATCATGATGACCGGTGACGGAAGCAGGACAGCCCTGTCCATAGCCAGAGAAATAGGTCTTGTCAGCGGATCACCGGTCATCATCGAGGGAAGCGATTTCGTGAAGATGAGGGACTCTGAACTGCGGGAGAGGCTTTCCGCGAAAGAGGTTTTGTTTACGCGCATGACGCCGAAACACAAGATGAGGATCGTAACCATCCTCAAGGGAGAAGGAGAACGGGTCGCGGTGACCGGCGATGGCGTGAACGACGCTCCGGCGCTCAAGAAGGCGGACATCGGGATCGCCATGGGCATCACCGGAACAGATGTCGCGAAAGAGGCTGCGGACATCATTCTCCTCGATGACAACTTCGCCACGATCGTTAACGCGGTCGAGGAAGGCAGGACGGTCTACGAGAACATCAGGAGATTCATCAGCTACATATTCTCTTCAAATATCCCGGAGATCGTGCCGTACCTGGCGTACGTGCTCTTCAGGATCCCCCTTCCCCTCACGATCATGCAGATCCTAGCGGTCGATCTCGGGACCGACATGCTCCCGGCGCTTGCACTCGGCGCTGAAAAGCCGACGCCTGCTGTCATGAAACAGCCGCCGAGGCCCCCCGGCGAAAGGCTCCTCAACGCAAAGCTTCTCGGCCGGGCGTATCTCTTTCTCGGACCGATCGAAGCTGTTGCGTGCATGTCCGGCTTCTTCCTTGTCCTGAAGCTCGGCGGTTGGCAGTGGGGCGAGTTTCTGCCCGCAGGGAATCCGCTTTACATGCAGGCGACCACAGCGTGCCTCACCGCCATCATCATCACCCAGGCGGCGAATGTCTTCGCCTGCAGGTCGGACAGGGAGTCGGTCTTCAGCATCGGCCTTTTCTCGAACAGACTCATATTCCTCGGCATCGCGACCGAGGTACTGCTCCAGTTCTTCATCGTTTATCACCCCTGGGGCAACATGATATTTTCGACTTCTCCCATTTCACTCCATATCTGGCTTGTCCTCATCCCCTTCGCCTTCCTTCTCTTCTTTGCCGAGGAGGGGAGAAAGTTTGCGGTGCGGAATTTGAGGAGGGGTTAAGAGATGAAGCACGAACAAAAAAAAGAGAACGGCTGATAGAAGAGTTGAACGCCCTGCGCCGGCGGGTTGCAGAATTTGAAAGGCTCGAACTGCTTCACAGGGAGGACGAGGCCAGGTTGAGACGGCTGGCGACAATCCTTGAAGATTCCAATGACGCGGTCACGGCACAGGACCTCGACGGTACAATAACCGCCTGGAACAAAGGCGCGGAAAGGATGTACGGCTACAGCGAGGCTGAGGCCCTGGGGATGAATATCTCGAGGATCATTCCGGAAGACGGGAAAAAGGACGCCGGTGATATCATCGAAAAAATCAGGAGTGGCCATCCGATAGAATCCCTTGAGACTGCCAGGGTTACGAAGGACGGCAGGGTTCTGGATGTATGGCTGACGATAACAAAGCTTGTTGACAACGACGGAACCATAGTCGGAGTGGCCACTACAGAGCGGGACATCACGAATATCAAAAAAAATGAAGAAGCGCTCAACAGGTATCTGAATCTGTCCATGGAGTTCAACAGGGAACCGGAGCCCATCGTCGCGGAAAGGACCCTCGGACTGATCGCACTGACCGTGGCCGATAAAGTCAGAAATCCCGCGACCGCGATCGGGCTGAAATGCAGACACCTTATTGAAAAAGCGACTGACACGGAGACGCTGAAAGACGGCCTCCGCGAGATAGCGGATGAGGCCGGGAAGCTCGAATCAATTGTGAATGACTTCAGAACAGTGTTCAGGAAAAGGAAGGCAGAGTTCGTCTATGAAGACATCAACCGTATTGTGCGGGATGCCTGCGACTTCGCGCAGCAGGAAGCCAGGGAAAGAGTCGTTGCCATAGACTTCAGGCTCCATAACGCGCCGTTAAAGATATACATGCAGAAGAAGCTTCTGACGACCGCACTGTTTTATCTTGTCCTGAATGCCGTGGATTTGACCCCGAGAACCGGCAGGGTCACCATAACCACCGGCAGGGAAGAGAACATGATATCCCTCACCATAGCAACCATGGGGTCCTCCATAGGAAAAGAGAAACTGGCGGTCATCTTCGACCCTCTGGCGGATACCCAGTTAAGCAGGTCTGAAATGCTTCTGCCGATCGTCAAATACATTGCGCAGGAACACTTTGGCGACATCAGAATTGAGAGCAATGAAAGAGGAGGAACCTCCTTCAAAATGACCTTTCCTGAAAGCTGGTTTTACGAACAGGACACCGCGTTAAAACCGCTTTTGACGTAGAGGGGGATGAGATTTCCCGATAGCCCGACAGATTGCTAGGAGCCCAACACCTCTCCAAGTTTGTTCAAGAGCTTTGTGGGTGTCAGGGGTTTGTGCAGGAAAGCGTCCTCGCGGTTGATAATACTGCTTATATCGACGCCGGATATATACCCGGACATGAAAATCACCTTCGATTCCGGATATTGCTCCTTAAAGAGTGCTGCCAACGCCGGGCCATTCATCTCGGGCATGACAATATCGGTGAGCAGCAGATCAATAGTTTCCTTGGAGGTCTGGGCAATCTGCAGCGCTTCTTTGCCGTTGGCGGCGTTCAAACAGGTATAGCCGAGCGGGGTGAGGGTGTCCGTGACAAGACTTCGTATAGATGCATCATCGTCTACCACGAGCACCGTTTCAGTGGCCCTTCGAAAGGCATCAGGTTTCGGCAGGGCAAGTTCATGTTCCGGCACCTGTTTTTCCGTGGCCGGGAAATAGATGGTAAAGAGTGTTCCTTGCCCCGGTTCGCTGTCGACATAGATATGGCCATTGTGCTGCTTGACAATACCATAGACCGTTGCCAGGCCGAGCCCGGTACCCTTGCCCCGGACTTTCGTGGTGAAAAAGGGTTCGAAAATATCCTTTTGGACTTCCTTGGTCATTCCTTCGCCCGTATCCTGAACCGAGAGCATGACATACGCACCAGGTCGCATGCCACTATGTCTGGCGGCTTTTTCTTCATTGAGGAAGACATCCGCTGTCCGAATAGAGAGGCGGCCGCCATGCGGCATGGCATCTTTTGAGTTGACCGCCATGTTCATCAAAATCTGTTCAATCTGGGTCGGGTCGGCGATTATATTGGCGACCTCTTCTCTTGTGTGTATCTCCAGGACGATATCCTCACCAATCATTCTGGTCAGCATCTTGCCGAGATTATCAACAATGGCGTTAAGGTTGACGACCTTCATCTCCAGCATCTGCTTGCGGCTGAAGGCCAATAATTGCCGGGTCAGGGCAGCAGCCTTTTCGCCGGCCGAATCGATGTAAGTAATGTACTCCCGGACGGGATGGGACTGAGGCAGCATTTTTAACGCCAGCTCGCTGTAACCGATTATGGTGGTCAGCAGGTTGTTAAAATCATGAGAAACGCCGCCGGCAAGATGGCCAATAGACTCCATCTTCTGTGATTGGAGAAGCTGAACGAACATCTTTTCTTTTTCTTCTTCCGCCCGCCTCCTTTCGTTGATTTCGCGTTGCAGCAATATATTGCTTTCCCGCAACTCGGTGGTGCGCTGTTCGACCCTTAGTTCCAGATCATCATAGGCCTCTCTGAGGGCATCTTCAGCCTTTCGGCGTTCCTGTATCTCGTGCGTGAGGGCTTCATTGGCGATTATAAGTTCTTCCTGAGCGCTTCGCAAATTCGTCAGGGCCGCCTCAAGGCTTTCTTCTGCCTGCTTTCTCTCGCTTATTTCATCCCGCAGAAGGTCGTTGATTTCCAGATTATAGAGGGCCTGGCCGGCCAGTGGAGAAAAGCGCTCGAGGAGCTGGATACGGGATTTGTTAAAAAAACCCGCCCGGCTGCTTGTGCATACCAGCATCGCTCGTCCCGCGGTCGTGTTAAACGGAGTGTGCAGGGCGGATGACACATTACGGCGAATTTCTGGTGGTTGTTCCTGCCAGTCCGTAGAGATGCTTATGTCGCGCACATTTACCGAATTTCCGGCCAGGACATGCCTGAACATCGCTCCAGACTGCCAAACGAGATTTTCAAACAGGGGAGAAGTGCTCGCCACTGCGGAGAGGCAGCCGTTGCTTTGTTCCCGAAGGACAAAGGCGTCATCAAAACTCAGGAGCCTCTTTAATACTTCCAGTACTGTTTTAAAAGCCTTTCTGGTACTCTCCGAACTTATAATGATATTCATTCCCTCCAGGAGGGCATCCGATTCTTCTCTAAGCTCCTGCTCCCGGCTTCTGGCGCGATCGAGATTAAGCAGCGCCTTGCGCAGTTCAGAGCTTAAAGTCTGTTGAATTGAATCACAAACGTCTTTCGGACAGCAGCTTTCCAGGCTTTTAAGCGCATCTTCCAGTTCATTCCTTTTTCCCTTCATTGGAACTTCTCCCATCAGTAAAAACGGAAAAATACCCAATAATTCATTCTTTTTATCTGATATAATTATAGTATATTTTCGTTTAAAACTTCGGCACTTCCTAAACAAACCGGACGAATGTTGCATTGGTTCAAAACTGATAACATGCACAAATGGCCAACACGGGAGAACATGGAAACTTTCTTTTTGACTGACGGAGGAATAGAGAATGTCACAACCTAATTTGCTCAGCGAAGAACAAAAAGCAGTTTTTTTTAAGTTCTACGAAAACGCAAAATATAACGATCTCATCCCGGCAAAGTACGCGCACATGATACACACAGCCGTTGCCATGGCAATAGGGTGCACCCCTTGAATGGAGGTTTACTTCGGCGGCGCCGAAGATCTGGGTATTACCGAGGAGGAAATGGCTGCCGTACGCGCCATGGTTATGGCTGTTTCTGCCGGTCGGGTATTCTTCCAGTCAAAAACAGTGGTGAACAAAATGAAAGCAGCTGACCGGGATGAAGAAGCGGAACCCGGATGCGATCCGGGTTGCTGTGATTAACCGTCTTAATTCAACCAACCCCAGGACAAATGAGTCATGTTTTCATAACAAGTCCGTTGGCAGGATGCTGTTCGAAAACGATGATATCCAGTCCGGCTGCGGCCTGGCATCGCCTGTTTATTCTTCTTCTCTTTCAATCCCCAGCTTCTCCCACAGACAGGACAGGTCGTAAAACGGTCTGCCTTGCCGTTTGTTGTGCTCTTCACTGTTTTCGAAGAGCTTAAGGAGGTCGCGAACCTTTCTTCTGCCGTCAGCCATTTTTGATCGCCTGAAGTGGCGTTTTGCCATTAAGCGCCGGGATCTTTTCCGTAAGCCATTTTTCGTAGTGTTTCTGCATGTACTGGTTGTAAACCTTTTGCCTGATCTCCGGGGGGATTTGATTTTTTTCCTTTCCTTCCCGCTCCCCTTCATAAGACTTCACCGCCGGCTCAGGGTCCTGAAATGAATCCGCCTTATGAATCAACACACCCGAAACACGCTCAAGGATAAGCTTTTTCCCTTTTTCGAGACGTTTCTTCGAGTTGCATTCAAGGAGAAGCTTATCCCCTGTGATCTCGATATTGCCAAGAATTGTCGCTCTGCCTTCTTTATTACGTTTGTCGATCCAGACAAAACCGTCTTCGCCCTGCTCAAAACCCTCAATCTTCTGTAAGCCGCCGATGAAAGCCTGCCTGTCTTTCATCTCAAATATGGCTTTCGAGAAAAGAAGAGGCTCCCCGCTTGTCGTTGAAAACTTCATTGGCGGCGGATTCTGGATAATATCGAACCAGTAAAAATTGAATATTTCACTGTTCTTTTTCAAAAAGTCGTCCATAACTGCACCGGGATATTCAAGCCGGTAATCTTCGAACTCTGCACGGATGTATTCAAGCATTGTTTCTTTTTGTCTTGAATGATAGGGATACACAGATCCGCTCATGATAAATGCGCCCTCGACCGGCAGGAGACGCGCGGCAAAGATGTCCCATTTCCGCGGTCTTCTTGTCGCGGCTTTTTCCTGCACATCATATTCACCGCCGAGCAGGAGGTCTTTGAGCAACAGGCCCTTTTCAGGGAACACCTCCTGCACCTCGTACAGACTCAGGACTGAATTCTTCATCATGCTCAAGATTCTGTGTTCATCAGCCGACAATCTCCTGTTGCTTTCCATGTAGAGGTCAATCAGTGTCCTGCCATTGTCTTCATCAACGATGTGATCAAAAACGACCCATTCCCGGAAATTTATGTCTGTGAGGCGAAGCATTTCTTCATCCAGATATTGTTCAGGATCAAAATCGTCCCAAAATATATATACTGCATCTTCCAGCCATTCTTCGCGGTTTTTCCCGAAGAACCGCAATAGCTCCTGTACCAGCCTTGCCCTCACAGATTCATCTCTGCCTGTTTCAACATCAGCCGCTCTCATACAGCACTTTTTGTATTTCTTGCCGCTTCCGCAGGGACAGGGATCATTTCTTCCTGTTTTCATCATAGTCCAATTTTAGTCCATCTCTGCCGGCAATTAAAACCAGCAGAGCAAACAATGGGGGCTCATCCTTTTTTTCTCCGGTGAATTCCCCGGCCGGCAATAAGGCAGTACAACCTGCCTTCCCGCTCGTTTGGAATCGAACGGCTTACCATGCATAAAAAACAGAAGGATTCACGCACTGACCTTCACGGGGCAAAATGTTCACCTGCGGGTCGCCCGCGGCGAGTTCGATATGCAGATAGATGAAGAGCGATTGAGATGCTTTCAGACAGAAACCACGGCAGAAAGAGATTTCGGAAAAAAAATTTTGAAAAAATGATAAAATCTTTCCATGCACAGACAGCGCCACAAAAGAATACCGGTCAATTTAAGGGTCGATATCAGCCTGGGCAGCAAAAATCATACGGGAGTTATTGAAAATGTATCCGAATCCGGTACCTGCATTAGCACTTCTCTTTATGAACTGGCGACGATTCTTCCCGGCGAAGTACTTGATCTGAAATTTAAAGCAGCTGAAACTGAGATTGGTCTGAGGTGCACAGTGATATGGGTGCTCATAAATAAAATATCAGGCGGTTTAAGATACAAAATGGGCATGGAAATCGTCGAAGATTCTCCAGCGGAATATAAAAACTTCCTTAGGACTCTTTACCTTTAAATTCTTCTCTCGGGGCTCTGCGGTATTCTTCTTCCACCACAAGTAGCATCCGTCCCGGCTGCAGCGAGCAGGGAAGATCATATTATTGACTCATATGGAGACAGATGAAATTCTATTGTCTTTCGAGGTTTTCGACAACATTCCCGTACTTTTTGTGGATCATCTTCCTGTCGAATTCCCAAAACTCCGCAAGCATTGCCTGTTCCTCTCTTTCCGATAAATAGACACGGGACGCGGGGAAGAATACCTTGTCTTCTTTTTCGATATGCTTCGGGTAGAATTCGGCGAGTGTCCTCAGCAGGGCTGTCACTTCGGCAAGGGCCGCGGTATCACCATTTCGATAGCGAGAGTTGGCAGCCACCAGGGATTTGGCCGTCTCGCGTCCAAAGGCGTGTTCTTCGATCAGTTCGTTCATTACGCGCAGGTCTTTATCCGACAGATCTTTCCCGGCGAGATCCCTGAAGAGAATGTCTTCTTCTTTCCCGTGGTGAGTGAGATCGGCATAGACCCGGATGAAATCAACGGCAGTGTCGACGAAGTAAGGATCAATGGACCCTGTCTGCACAGCCTGTTCCAGTACACGCCGGATAACCGTTATCATACGCTCGATCAGCCGGTGTTCTATCA
>JAOUFP010000047.1 GCA_029858145.1 Nitrospirota bacterium
TTCAAATCTCATCTTCCGTACCTCCTGTAGTATCTCCGTCCTCTTCATGAATGGCCCCCCTTGCCATCCAATCATAACCGGACAGTTTATGTGCTACAGTTACGGACAGTTTATGTGTTCTCTACAGCGCAATTTTTTGTCGTTGCGGACGGCCTTTTTTTGGCGTAAGATTGTTCAAGGCAGACATGAAGCGGATTGAGATGATGTGGATTAGTCTGACAGAAAGGGGGCATATTACATTCCATGCGCCGGCAGTACAAGAGAATTCCCTGCAAGGGTGACGGGATTCGTGTCGAGATCGTGACCGAAACAGAGGCACAGGTGTCTGACATTAGCAGGCAGGGGATCGGAGTGAAGGCGCCGAAACGAGTAATGCCCGGAACACCCTGCACGGTCACCATCGGCACAGATGGTTCTCTGGTGAGCCTGCGGGGAAAATCTGTATGGGAGCGGTTTGCCGGCTATTCGATCAATTCGCACGGAGATTTCGACGGTCTCTTTTCAGCAGGGATACGCCTTGAAGAAGCGCCTGAAGACTTAATGACGAGTATCTGCAGCGGAGGCTGCGCAGGGGCAGAGGCTGTCCGCGTGAAACCATCCCGTATGAACGTGTTTCTGATCTATACCGAATCGCTTCCTGTAATTAACCTGAGCTACGGCGGATTGCTCACTGAATCATGGAACTCCTGGGAGTATGGCACTGAAATCATCGCGAGGCTTTTTCTTCCGGACAGCCATGGGCCTGTTAAGTGCCTGGGAAGGGTCACTTCCTGCCAACAGGTCAATCACGGGGCAGAGAAGAAGTATCATGTCGGCTTTGAAATCATTGCTATGGATGATGGACACGCGAGACTGCTCAGGGCATTTATTCAAATGCGTTCTGTCATGTGAGTGTTACTTTAATGTTTTCTTGGAGCGGGTATTTGACTTTCCCCTTTTTGTATGCCTGAAGGGGAATAATCGCATACAAGGTGAAATGATATCCGGAAATGAATTTCCGGCAACAAAAAGGAATGGAGGTAGTTATGAAGTTGTTTGAAAAGACTCTTCTTGTTGTAATAATGATGTTATTTTTGGGTTGTGCCGCTGTCCTTGAAGAACAGCCCCCGCAGACTGGTGGAAAAGTGGCTGTCTGCCATAAAGGGGAAAAGACCATTTACGTTGATGAGGCCGCAGTAAAGGCCCATTTAGGGCACGGTGATTATTTAGGCACCTGCAGATAAAAAGGACTGCCTTCCAGGTGCTGTCTTGTTCTCTCCAAAAGAATGTGCTTCTGTGCTGTTAAGCCTTGTAGTACATGAGCCTGTGTGCGTTCGGTGAAATGAGGTCACACAGGTTTTGCATTTCGCCTGCTGACATATGCGCGAAGGAGGCGGCAAAGCGCACATTATCCTCGAGCTGCTGAATGCTGTCGCAGCCGATGACAGCTGTAGCTAACGGATGCGACAGGGCAAAGCGGAAAAAAGGTTCGAGGTCATCGAAACCAGGCAATTTCGCTGCCAGGCCCCGAAAATAGGTTTTCATTGCTATGACTCCCATATCCTTGCCCTGCGCTGCGGGAATTACTGAATCGACAAAACTGTTGTACGCATACTCCGCGGGATTAACGGGGATGAGCACGGTATCGAAGTCAAAGAGGTCGATGCATTTTTTGATGATGAGCGGATTGTGATGTCCGGTGACGCCTACGAATCTGACCATGCCTTTTTCCCGCGCTTCCGTGAACGCCTCGATGGCACCACCAACGCCGAATATCTCTTCGATTTCAGCATCTTCCCTGACGTCGTGCACCTGCCAGAGGTCAAGATAGTCTGTTTTCATGTTGCGGAGGGTCTCTTCCAGATGCGTGAAAGCACCTTTTTTGTCTCTCGCATGTGATTTGCTTGTGAGAAAGATCTCGGTTCTTCTGGCCTTGAGCGCGGAGCCGTAATAGGACTCACTGCCTGAATAAGCCCTTGCTGATTCGAAATAGGTAATTCCAAGATCCAGGGCCCTGTTTATAAGGGCAGAGGCTTCCCTTTCGTATCCGAAGGTTCTTAAAATTCCTTCTCCCCCGAGTCCGAAGATCGTCACCTCAATCCCTGTTTTTCCAAGTCTTCTCACAGGGAGTGTCATAAAAAATTATATCACGGATTGGGCAGATGCCGGGAATAACTGTTTCTTATTGATTCAGATATTCCTCATTCAGCCGGATATCCAAGAAACTTTTTCAGAGCACCGGGTATTTTTTCCGGGAAACGAATCGGGGGTGAGCATTTCTTCCCCGCGCAGAGATACACCGCCTCTTCCAGCGGATATCCGAGGCTGCTGATCAGTTCTCTGTCCTGTTTGAGTAAGTATATTCTCGTCACCTTTTCCGGAACCTGCGTCATATGTATTTTTGAAAGATATCTCTTTATTCTGCCTCCCTCGGCTATAACGGTGATCTCAACGGGCTCGCTCAGGTTCCATCTCAATGCCGTGCCGTAGAGTGCTCCTGAGGGAGCAAAACGGCCGTATGAACGCTTAAAAGTGGAAAGCGTATTATCGATACTGCCTTTGAATTTGTCATTTTTCTCATAGAAATAGAGCCTGCTCAACAGAATGACGGCACGGTAATTGGCGATTGCTGTATTCGCATCCAAAACCTGGCTGTCAGCAGAGGTGGACACAGGTGTCGTTTCTGAAGAAAGTTTGAATTGCCAGCTTGTATGATCATAAAGGTTGTCAATAATAAAGTGCGCGAGAGATTCAGCCTGGCGCATGTATTTTTTTTCACCTGTTGCGTTGTATAAATCGATCAATGCCAGACCGAAGAGGACATTGTCAGAGAGTAACCCGCTTACCTGCTTGCTGTCATCAGTATAATAATGATACATGCCGTTTTCTGCGGTATAGAGATTGTTGCCTATGAAGTCTGCTGTTTTCCGGGAAATCTTAAGGTATTCCCTGTTGCCGGTCGCATCGTATACGGAAAGCAGAGCCGTTATCATCAGTGCATTCGAGTCCGTGTAGATTGTCCTGTCAATAAAGGGAGTTTTGAGCCCCTTTCTGTTCTTATTCCTATAATAGTGCTCGTCGGCATCCTGGCTTCCATAAAAGACCCCCGTTTTTCTGTCAAGCAGGGTGGTCAACGCATAATTCACGTTTGCGAGCATTATCAGCCTGTAGGACCGTAAACGCATGATCATATATGCCCTTGCATAATTTCTGATAAGACCGGCATTGGGGCCGAGCAACTTTTCGTAATGGGGTTCTGACCAGTCAGGTTTTGTCGCATACCTGAAAAACCCCCCCTCGACAGAATCGTAGATTTCACCGTGCGCCATATTGTCGAGGGTCGCGGTTATGACCGCCTTTACATCAGGATCTCTCTTTTTCACGTATTCCGAGATAAGAAAATCGATCACATCAGGATTTGGAAACTTCTGCGAAGAGCCGAACCCGCCGTGTTTATCATCATGAGAGGTTTTTATTATTTGAATGATTTTCAGTATGTCTGTTTCATCAGGCGCGGCGCTTTTCGTGGCAGGAGGTGCACTGTTTATTTCCTCGCTGTCAGATTTCTGAAGCGTACGTTTTTGGGAAAATGCATCTGCGGACTCTGAGAGCAACGAGCGCATTGCATCAGGAGAAAAGAAGGTGCCTCCTTTGATTATTTCACCTTCAGGGGTAAGGATAAGCGTGCTGGGCCAGCCGCCCTGATTGTACAGGCTGTCCAGGTCCGGCCTCCTGTCTGCGTCGACGCGAACGGGGATGAAGTTGTCGTTGATGACGGCGATGACTTTGTCGTCAGAGTAAGTGGTCTCATCCATCACATGGCACCAGTGACACCATACGGCACTCAGTGAGAGCAGTATCGGCCTGTTCATTTTCTTCGCCTCGTCAAGCACCCCCTCATTCCATGATCTCCATTTAATCAGATGCGCTTTGTTCGTTCGTGGAGAGAATCTGAAATCAGAGGCAAAGGCAATATTCTGGAAAGCAAAGGTGATGCAGACGGCAATGATTATAAGCGTATGCAAACTTTTCCTCATGAAGTATAATATCCCAAAAGACGGCGCGATGTAAAAGTCAATCCCCCCTCCCGGGAGGAGGGGCTGGCAATGACGATTGTTATACAGGATGTCCTGTCTCAATAGCCGAAGCATTCAGCAGGCATCCTCGCAAGGCCATTGTCCCTGTTCCCCCCGTTCCGAAGGAACATACCGATTTCCGCTGCTGTAAGGTACAATAAAAACGGAGGAAGAGATGACACAACATCGGCGACATCCTGACGATTCTGACAAAAGAGACAATACACATTCCGGAGACCGGAAAACGGAAGGGGATGACGATATCATCTGCAGATGCAAAGAGGTATCGAAAAAGACATTCCCTGAGATGATAAGGCTCATGATAAGTGATCTGGCTTTCTGGAAAAAAACAAAAGCGCGGGAATAGAATCGCTTCAGGTCTCGCATTCTTTAGGGGAGGCAGATAGTGATCGAATTGACCGGATACATAAAGATATTTACCACCCTGCTGGTTATCGTAAACCCGCTCGGGGTAATCCCTGTTTTTGTCAGTCTTACACGCGGAACGACCGAAGAGGAGCGTCGGCACATTTCACGTACAACAAGCATAACTGTTGCGGTGGTATTGGTAGCGGCGACACTGGCCGGAAAGACACTCCTGGATTTTTTTGGTGTAAGCATCGCCTCATTCAAGGTTGGCGGCGGTATTTTGCTGCTCTTGATGTCAATTGCCATGATGCAGGCAAAGCACACGGAAAGCAAACATACTCCGGAAGAGGCGGAAGAAGCAGAGGAAAAGGAAAGTATCGCTGTGGTGCCGATTGCCATGCCGCTTTTGGCCGGGCCTGGAGCGATATCTTCGGTGATAATTTACGCGCAGGCGTCATCCCAGCCTTTGCATGTCGGATTGATCATTATCGACTGCCTGCTGGTAGCGCTCTTGACCTGGGCCGCATTGATTGCCGCCAACCCGCTCAGCAAAGTGATGAGCAAGACTTCTATCAATATCGCAACCCGTCTGATGGGCTTGCTGCTGGCTGCCATCGCTGTAGAATTTATTACCGGAGGGCTTAGTCAACTCCTTCCGGGACTGACGCAATAATTTTAATGCGAACATAGGCGCTCCTCACGCCGCGTACTTGAGTAGTGCGTCATAAATACCTTTTCCTGTAATTCCGGTCAGGCTGGAATGACCGTCATTTATGCCCTTTTACAGGATGTTGATTGCTCCTGCATTAGTGTAAAGAAGCTTTGGACGCATCACTGTAGGCGGAAAAAACTGTTCTGCCCGGACCAGGGTTATAATACTGCGCTCTCTCTGATATACTTTGAAAACAGGAGGGTGGAATGAAAAAAATGGTGCGAGTGCTTTTATTGGTGGTAGTATGCGCGATTTTTGCCGGATGCGCTTCCTTGGGTGCTACGAGGGATTCAACTCCCGAGTTTCATCCAGGGCATCCGGGACACGAAGTGCATTAAGGGAAGGCGCAAAAGACGGTAACTATGCAGAATTCATGGCCTGATTCCGTGTCTTCCCACGGCATGCGAACAAACAGGAACTTCTCATTTCGCAGGAGAAAAGAGCTTTGTGCCAATACCCTGACGGCAGGTGGAATATCATGCAGCTTTATTTTTTGCATACCTCATTGACGAAGCAACCAGGGATGTGCTATTCTAATAACAGAATTTTAGAAGTTTTTGCGATTTCACAGGGCACAAAGACTTTTTGACTTTGTGCCCTTTTTTCTTGAGTCCTTCTGAGATTTAGTTTAAAGAGAAGGAGGTAAAAGAAATGACACAAGGAACTGTGAAGTGGTTTAACGACAGCAAAGGTTTTGGCTTTATTACAAGCGAAAACGGAAGTGATGTTTTTGTTCACCATACGTCAATCCAGGGCAATGGCTTTAAGAGCCTTGCCGAAGGCGACAAGGTTAGCTTTGATACTGAAAAAGGCCCGAAGGGCGACAAGGCGATCAATGTTGTTAAACTGTAATTAAACGGAAAAGGCCCCCTCAACAGAGGGGGCTTTTTTTTCATCTGGGAGGGATATGAATAACAATACGAACAGCAGAAAGAATGCCGCAAGGACTGAAAGGCTGCAGCAGAGGGCTGATGCGGGATTTGTAGCTACCCACTTCCCTGAAGTTGAGAGTATCGCCATCAACATGATGTATAATCAGAAGGGGATAGCGAAGTCGTTACCCCGGGTTGTGAATTTCTTCCCCGGCAGTTATGCCCTTTTCAGGGTAGACTGTTTGAGCAAGGGCTGTGCTGATGGCGGATTCGATCTCAATCAGGTGATTACCTCAATGATCAGAAGCCGCAGAAAAGCTGCAAAAGGGGAGATTAGTTGTGAGGGCAATGGCCCTTCACCCGACCACTCATCTATCGTCTACGAAGTCGACATTCAATATACATAAGACCCCCGGATGGCGGAATCATGTGTTTTGCTATCTTCTTTTTGCTTCAGCAAAATAACTGACCTGTTTAAGCAGATATGACAAAACAGTTCCAACATATGGATAGTTTCTCAGCGTACATTACCCCTGAAGGGCAGAAGCGCCTGAGTGAGGAGTTGGCTTATCTGTGGAAGATCAAACGCCCACAGGTTACGCAGGCTGTTGCCGAAGCCGCTGCTATGGGGGACCGTTCTGAAAACGCAGAGTATATTTACGGGAAAAGGCAGTTGCGGCAGATTGATTCGCGCATACGTTTTCTTACAAAGAGGTTGGACAGGTTGATCGTGGTTGACAGGACACCTGCCGACACTTCAAAGGTATTTTTCGGAGCCTGGGTCGAAATTGAGGATGATGACGGGAGCCTTTACACCTATCGCATTGTCGGACCTGATGAAATCGATCCTGACAGGAATTTTATCAGTGTTGATTCACCGATGGCGAGGGCGTTGTTGCGCAGGTCCGAGGGTGACGAAATTGTCGTGAAGAGGCCGAACGGTGATGCTGCTTTTGTTGTAATCTCCATCCATTATTAATTTTCTTTAAAAAAAGTAAAAATCGTCCATATTGCATTTTGAGCAACGCCTCACGCGTGCATGACTTTGCAGAGGTGTGGTATAGAATTTTGCGGCCGCATAACGTATAGTAGTTATGAGAAAACCATATCCTTCTGGGAGGTGTCTCTGGGTGAAGGTTGTGATCGTAGGCGCGGGAGAAGTAGGCTATCACATCGCGATGTTCCTCTCAAGGGAAAAGATTGATGTTGTGGTAATCGACAGCAATAAGGATAATCTGAAACGTGTGAGCAACGAACTCGATGTGGCTACAGTAGACGGCCACGGGGGATCTCCGGCGGTACTGAAGGAAGCCGGGCTCGACGGTGCGGACATACTCCTTGCGGTTACGAACAGCGATGAGACGAATATGATCGCCTGTCTCATCGGTAAGGCGCTTTTCAGGGTGAAGCGGAAGATTGCCCGGATACGCGACGCGGAATACCTGAACAATGCCATCCTTCTGAATAAATACAACCTTGATATCGATCCTGCCATCAGTCCTGAACTGGAGTCCGCAAAGGCGATTGCGCGGCTGATTGAAGTGCCGCTTGCCTCTGTTGTTGAAGATTTCGAGGACGGCATCATAAAGGTTGTCGGTTACAGAATCCCTCATAATTCCTATCTCGCAGGCACATCACTGAAAGACATGAATGAAAAGCTGGGGTACCGCTTTCTCATTGGCATTATCCAGCGGGACAACACGGTTATCATTCCTGCAGGGAGAGACCGGCTTCAGGATGGGGATATCATCTATTTCCCTGTCATGAAGGGATTGATCGAGGAAACCATGTCGTTTGTCATCGGATCCCGTGTGAAACCGGTCAGAAATGTCATGATCGTCGGAGGAGGGCGTGTCGGCTATAACGTTGCTCTCCTCCTGGAGAAACAGGGCATCAATGTGAAAATCATTGACAGGGATGCTGAGAGGTGCAAGTTCCTGAGCAAGTCCCTGAAGAAGGCGACTATCCTTCACGGAGACGGCACTGACCGGACGCTCCTGGAAGAGGAGAATGTGGGCGGGATGGAAGTCTTTGCCGCTCTCACGCAAAACGAGGAGCTCAATATAATGTCCGCAGTCCTTGCCAAACGCGAAGGGGTCCGCAGGGTTATTACTATCGTTAATCGCACCGATTACATCTCTCTTGCCAACAGCCTCGGAGTCGATTCTGTTTTAAGCCCCCGCCTGATCACAGCGAGTTCCATCCTGCGCTATGTGCGGATGGGGGAGATCCTCTCTCTCACTGCCATTGCCGATGACCGTGCCGAAATCCTGGAAGCAGGAGTAAAGGACGGAGCGGTTTTGGGGAAAGTGAGATTAAGAGATGCCAGGCTGCCGAAGGGTTCGCTCATCGGAGCGGTCATAAGGGGCGAGCATGTGATTATCCCCTCCGGAGAGGATGTTATCAACGAAGGCGACCGGATTATCGTTTTTGCCCTCAGTCAGGCCATCAAGGACGTCGAAAAGCTTATCTGAATGCCATGAACTGGAGGATCATCGCATACGTCGACGGTATTGTGCTGATAATCATAGGCATTTTTATGATTATCCCTCTTCTTGTCTCGCTTCTGTACTGGGGGAGTGATCAATATGCCTTCCTGCTCACCTGTATCTTCACCTTCGGAGCCGGTTTTGCCCTTGTTCTGCCGAACAGAAAGCGAAAGAGGGAGGATCTGCGTCACCGGGAAGGATTCTTTGCGGTGACGACCAGCTGGCTGCTGGTATCGCTCTTCGGCGCTCTCCCGTATTTGATTGAGGGAACCTTCGGCAGTTTTACCGACGCGTTTTTCGAGGCAATGGCAGGGTTTACGACCACCGGTGCCTCTGTATTGAATGACATCGAGTCCCAGCATCACGGGATACTCTTCTGGAGAAGTCTCACCCAGTGGCTTGGCGGCATGGGCATTGTGCTCTTCTCTCTTGCCGTTCTCCCTATGCTCGGCGCAGGCGGCATGCAGCTCTTCAAGGCAGAAGTTCCCGAGATCACTGTTGATAAGCTCAGACCACGGATTGTCGATACCGCAAAATCCCTGTGGTATATCTACACCGGCCTTACGACGATCTGCGCGCTGCTCTACATGCTTGGCGGCATGAGTCTCTTCGATGCGGTGAATCATGCCTTTACCACACTGGCAACGGGAGGCTTCTCGACGAAGAACACGAGCATGGCATTTTATGACAGTGCGTATATACAGCTCGTTGCTACGCTTTTTATGTTTCTCGCCGGAGTAAACTATACACTTTTTTTCTATGCCTTCAAGGGAAAGTTTGTGAAATTCCGCGACAATACCGAATTCAGGTTCTACCTGTCGGTTACCCTCATCGCCACTTTTTTGATCACGGTAGATCTCTGGAAAGATAATTATCATTCGCTCTTCGATTCTTTCAAGCACGGAATCTTCCAGGTGGTTTCCGTCATGACGACAACAGGTTTTGCGACTGCCGACTATGAACAATGGTCTCCCTTCGCACGGTTTGCGATCATTACGCTGATGTTCTTCGGCGGCATGATCGGTTCAACCGGCGGCGGCATGAAGCAGATCAGGATTCTCGTCATGATAAAGCAGATATATCGTGAAATCTACCAGTTGATCCATCCCCGCGCTGTGACCTTCCTGAAGGTTGACGGCAAGAACATGACAAAGGAGATACTCGGCAGTATCTGGGGATTCCTCTTTCTTTTTCTGATTATCTGTGTGCTTTCCACTCTCGGCATGACCGCCATGGGAATTGATATAGAGACCTCTTTCAGTACGGTCGTGTCCGCCATTTGCAATGTGGGACCAGCCCTCGGCCTTGCCGGGCCGGCTGAAAATTATGCTTTGCTGCCCCAGGGAGCAAAATGGATTCTGATCTTCTGCATGCTGGTGGGACGGCTTGAGGTGTACACGGTAATTATTCTCTTTGTGCCGAATTTCTGGAAAAAATGATTTCTTGTGGAGGGGAAAGATGAAGATAGATATGCACTGTCACGTTATCGGCAGCGGGAGGGATTTCGACCACCCGGAGGCCGATATCTATTTCAACGCAGATGACAACCAGCACTGGTTTACCTGGATTTTATATCACTTGCTGCAGGCAGATATTACCCATATGGGAGGGAATCCCGATGGCGACTGCACGGTCACGACAAACGAGTATTTTGAGCTGATTTACAGGCTTTTTGCTGAATCCGCGGAGATTGACGGCTTGGTGCTTCTGGCCCTGGATGCGGTCTACAGGAATGGCAGGCGGGCCAAGCGAAAGACCGACCTCTGGGTGTCGAATGCATTTCTTGCCGGAAAGGTTCGCTCCCTTAACAATAAACTGGCAGCTGAGGCAGATCCTGAAAAAAGAGCCAAAAAGTTCTATATGGGTGCTTCAGTGAATCCGAACCAGCCGCGTGCGGAAGAGGCGCTCAGGAGGGTTCTCGATGATACCGGCGTGGTTTTGCTCAAGTGGATCCCTTCTGCACAGCATATCGATGTTGATAAGGTTTCCCCTGATTTCTACCGCACTCTTGCGGAGCGCAAGGTGCCTCTCCTTTGCCATGTCGGTCCCGAGTATTCTTTTCCCGAAGGAATCCGGAACATGGAAAAGGATAATTTCCTTTTCCTCCGCACGCCGCTCGACCTGGGCGTTACGGTGATCGCTGCGCACTGTGCATCACCGGTCTTTCCCCTTAAGGATCCGAACAGGATGAAAAAGTTCCGGAAGCTTATGGATGCATATAATACGAAGGATGATATAAGGATATGGGCCGATACATCAGCGCTTTCCCTCACGACAAGACTGCCGATCATTTCCGAGATTATTGAGATGTTCCCCGCAAAATGGCTTGTTCACGGGTCTGATTTTCCGATCCCTGTCGATGGGCTGCCTCACCTGCCGTTTGTGACGAAAGACATCACCCCGGAAGAATACAGAGATATACTAAAAACACGAAATCCGTTTGACCGTGATGTAAAGATCAAGAAGGCGCATGGATTC
>JAOUFP010000445.1 GCA_029858145.1 Nitrospirota bacterium
CGCGCTGTTTACGGGAGAAGAAATAAATGTGTTCGCATCGGATTGTTCACATCTTTTGAGATTCTCGGCGGTTTCAGCGCAGACAAGGATGATAGAGACTTTACGCAATGCGGCATCAGAGCGGATCAATGAACATAAGTGATCTCCGCTCATTCCCGGCATGTCGAGATTTGCGATAATGAGATTCGCTTTTTCAGTCCTGTGGAGAGCAAGGACTTCTTCATTTGTGGCTGCCGTGGATGATTTGATGTCGGACCTGTCTAAGAAGCTGTGGTCTTTCTTAAGGATAGCCGCGATATCTTGAGCGATAATTACTTTTTTCATTTCCACTTAATACTATATATCCATGAGAATGCGGCTGTAAAGATGCGGGGCATTGTTTGTCCCAGCTGCGTCATAAATCCCTTTTCTTGTAATTGTCATTCCCGCTCGCTTGCCCGCCGTATTTTGGGAGGGTCTGGTCTCTGCAGGCGACTCGCCGGGGCGAGGATCTTTCAGAAGGATTGTCCTCCACGGCGGACCCGCCTGAGGCGGGGCGGACAAGTTTACCTGCCTGCGGCAGCGCCAGAGGCGACCAGGGCCGCAATGACAGCCATTTATCCCCTTTTGCAGGATTTTGTTCGTTCTTTTATTAGTGTAAAGAAGCGTTGGACGCACTGCACCAGGTCCGGCAGAAGATTCCTTCAGAATTCCGCTATGCACGAAGGTTTTCAAATTCCTTTCTGAAGTAACCCAGTGTGAGATCGTCGTAAATGCAGAATTCAACCACCTTCAGGCTGCTTTTTGTCTGCTTCTTCAGGAATTCAACGGATTCCCGCACAAGGATTTTCGCGCAGCGGTCCTTGGGAAACCCGAAGATGCCGGAGCTTATCGCGGGTATCGATATGCTCTGCAGCCCTTTCTCTGAGGCGAGCAGGAGGCTGCTCACCACCGCATTTTTAAGCTTGTTCTCTTCATCTCCCTCTCCCATTCTGGGGCCCACGGCATGTATGACAAATTTCGCGGACAGTCTGCCGGCAGAGGTAAGCACCGCGTGGCCGACGGGAGTGAAGCCAATTTTATCGCTCTCGTCCTGGATAATCTGCCCGCCTTTCCTGACGATTGCTCCCGCAACGCCTCCTCCGTGCTGGAGATGGGTATTGGCCGCATTGACGATCGCATCCGTATCCCGTTCGGTGATATCCCCCTGAACCAGGCGGATATCCCTGTTGCCGATTCTGCGTTCCCCGATGACTTTCACTTTTCCTCCTTCAATAGTGAGAGAATTAGAGCGAAACCTCGTCTTTTCACTTCCACGGTCAAATTATATGGTAAAATACTCTTAAATTACAGATATCTTTTTTACGGAGGCATGCATTCCGCCGCTTTACGGGAAATTATCAGGACTCAAGGGGAGCCAGATACACGCGCTCGAAAGGATTTACCGCCGCCGCATGCACGGTGAACTGGTAACGGTCGAACTCGCGAAATACCTTGCGGGCATATCATCTGAACTGAACAGGCAGGTAGGTGTCCTGATCTCGAGAAAAGGCGCCGTCACTCACGTGATCGTCGGAGATTCCAAGGGGATATTCCTTCCGGCGCTCGATGATTATCCTCTGGGGAGAAGGGCGCTGCGCGGCCTCAGGTTCGTCCACACTCACCTCAACGACGAACCGCTGAACAAGGATGACCTTACAGACCTCGCGCTTCTGCGCTTTGATATTGTCGCTGCTATCGGCCTGAAGGAGGGACAGCCGGCAGACCTTTACATTGCGCATCTCGAAGAGCATGACAACAAGAAACCGTTCAGGGTGCTTCCGCCCGAAGACATTTTCAATATCCATTTTGATTTTAACGCGTTCGTGAGAGGTTTTGAGCAGGAGGTCGAAAAGACAAGGGCGATCGAAACCGGCGCGCAGACGGGATACTCAGGCGGCGGGCCGGCGAAGGAAAAGGCGATCCTCGTCAGCGTTTCCGTGAAGTCAAAATACGATCAGGAAGATTCCGTCGCCGAACTGAAGGAACTCGCGCTTTCGAGCGACGTCATTGTTCTGGATGCGATCATTCAGAGACCGAAAGAGATAAACCCCCGTTATCTCATGGGTGAGGGGAAGATCAAGGAACTCGTCATCACCGCCATGAACAGGGGCGCAACGCTGCTGATCTTCGATCAGGACCTTACCCCTTCGCAGATAAAGGCGATAAGCGAGATTACGGAGCTTAAGGTCATCGACCGTTCACAGCTTATCCTCGACATCTTCGCCCGGCGCGCCCACAGCCGGGACGGCAAGGTGCAGGTGGAGCTTGCGCAGCTCAAGTACCGCCTGCCGAGGCTCACCGGAAAAGGGACCGCCATGTCGAGGCTGATGGGAGGCATCGGCGGAAGAGGGCCGGGTGAAATGAAGCTCGAGATAGACAGAAGGCGCGTCAGGGACAGGATCAACCTTCTGGAAAAAGAACTGAAGATGCTGGGCAAGGCGAGGAAGCAGAGGAAGGCCCGGCGTGTCGCAAAGGAAATCCCTATCGTATCGATCATAGGATATACAAATGCCGGGAAATCGACGCTTCTCAACGCGATGACGAAAAGCGACACCTTTGTGGAGGATAAATTATTTGCGACGCTGGATACGGCCAGCAGGCGGCTCAGGTTT
>JAOUFP010000048.1 GCA_029858145.1 Nitrospirota bacterium
GCATGCGGTCTTCATGCCCTTTGATATCCTGTGGTAGCAGAAGTTGCATTTTTCGGCGGTATGGTATTTCGGGTGGAAGAACCTGACGCCGTAGGGGCATCCCATGATGCAGTAGCCGCACCCGATGCACCAGGTCCTGTCAACCATAACAACACCGTCGGGTGCCTGATAAGTCGCCCCGACGGGGCAGACCTGAACACAGGGGGGATTTTCGCACTGATTGCAGAGTTTGGGGACAAAAAAAGCCTTGTCTATATTTTCCTTCTTTATGTCCTGATAGTTCCCCATTCCGAGGTCGATCCTGCTCGTGGTAAAACCGTCGCGGGCGCCTTTGGGAGTGTCCGCGTACGTCTTCCCGTCCTTTGTGATAACATATCGTTCAACCCATGTCCTGGTTACATTCGCTTCATACGGTATCTCATTTTCATTCTTGCATGCCTTCACGCACATCCCGCAGCCGACGCATTTGTACGTGTCGACAAGGAATACCCAGCGGACTTTGGACGTGTCGGACTTGTCCGCAAAAAGTTTCCGGGGATTAACGAACTCAAAGGCCGCGAGGGGGAGTGCTATGCCGGCGATCCCTTTCACGGTATTTTTCAGAAAGTCTCTTCTGTTTATCATTTTAATCCCTCCAGACTGGGCTTATGCGGGTTATGGCACATGACGCATTCGATGTCAGGGTTGTGCGTATCAGGGTCTATCCCCCTGATATTGGCCCTTCCGCTCGTTGGATAGGGAAGGCTGGTGTGGCATCTGAGGCATAATCCCCTGCTTTTGTCGATGGTCAGCTTGGGCGGATCAGACGGGTGTTCGAGCGCGGGCCCGTGGCAATTTTCACACTGGATGATTGCGTGGGGGGTCATGGAAATGCTTTCATGCTTGTCAGGATGGCAGGCATTACAGTAGTCAGACCCCTGATATTTGACTGTTACCTTTTTCCAGTCCTCGATGTTGTCCGCTCTATACCATCCATACATATACCCCCTTTCGTGGACTCCGAAACTTTTGGGGACATAGATGGCTCTGGCGATAAGGACAAGAACGACGAGACCGATTACTACCCAGAGCGGCCGCAGGGCATGGCTTTTCATAAACTGCACCTCATAATAAGTACCTCCCTCATTATATTTTCTTGAGGTGCCGGCTTTTTATATTTTTCCCGGCACTCTCTTGTCGAGCCTAAGTTCCTATGAAACTTTTCGGCTCTCTGTATTCGTGACATGTGACACAGTCCTTCTTCGCCTGTTCTGCCGAGACCTTCCAGATATGGGGTATGTGACACTGCTTGCATTTCATTCCCATGACCTGGACATGGGTGTTATGCTTGCCGACATTTATAATATTTTCATGGCATGACAGGCAGTTGCCCCAATCCGGCCTTGATGTCTTGTGGGGCTTGTGGCACTGGTAGCAGTCGAACTGCATCGGTGCCTTTGCAGGCACGACTATCTTTATGGCTTTATTGATGGTGTTCTTGTCAGGCTGATAGTGGGTGACATCGAGTGTCGCATCCGCAAGCAGTTCCTTCCTGACAGTCTCATTGCCATGACAGAAGAGACATTTCTTGCGGCCCGGCCTGAGGTCTGAAGTCCTGTCTGTATGACAGTTCAGGCAGGCGAGCTGCTCCATGCCCGTGCCATGGACGGTCTTTCCCTGATGACATTTGATACAGAAGCGTTCTTCAGCGGTGAACTGATGGGTGCGGTATCCGTGACACTTAACACATTCAATCTGTTCCATGAATACATGTTTCGCATGCATCCTTGACTGATTGATAAGCCGCGCAGTCTTGTATTTTTCGTCCCTTTCCCAATGGCATTTGATGCAGTATTTCCAGGGAACAATGACCTTCCCGTGCCTGTCCGGAACTGTGGTCGGACGGTTGAGGACAAAACTGACGAGAAGTTTGTTCTGCTCGGGAATGGTCAGGTGATGGCATTCATGGCAATTGAGACCTTTATGTTCGCTGGCAGCCCATGCATCGTAGGCCGGCTGCATAAGGTGGCAGCTGACACAGAATTTCGGATTGTTTTGGGTGAAGTCAAAAAATTTAAAAGCAACAAAGCCGCCTCCGACGAGGATGGCAAGAAAAAGGACGGCAATAATCACCTTCCCTTTTAAAGGCATACCTTCCTTTAACCATCTGAAAGGATTAAACATGCAACTCCTCCTGCATTAAATTACCTGCCTGCTTCTTGCCGAACACAATGTTACGTCTTTCCCGGACCGGGATCCGGCTATTGAGTCAGAAAGTTTTTCGGGTTCTTATAATCGTGACACGTCACGCACTCTTTTTTTGCCTGTTCTTCAGTTACCTTCCAGACGTGTTTCTTATGACAATCGAGACACTTGAGATTCATGGTGTTCACATGCAACTCGTGCTTGCCCAGACTCAGGACATTGCTGTGGCATTTCACAAGGCAGTCGGTCGAATCAGGCTTTATCTTTTTGTGCGGGTTATGGCAGTCATAACAGACAAACTGCATCGGTAATTTTTCAGCAACCTGTATCTTAGGTGACTTCTTTATGAGCTGCGGTGACGGCAGAAAATGCTTTACGTCTATGGTGCCGTCAGCAATCAGTTCTTTTCTTAAGGATTCGCTTGTGCCATGGCAGAAGAGGCACTTTTTCCTTCCCGGCTTCAGGTCCCTGGTGCGGTCTGTATGACAGTTCAGGCAGGGAAGAGTCGCCATAGGCCCGCACTCCTCTGCCGGTCCCATGTGTTCGCTCACTTCCTTGTCCTTGTGACATGTCACACAGTACCTTTCTTCGAGCGTGAATTTATGGGTCCTGTAGCCGTGACATTTGGTACACTCAATCCTCTCTATAAAGACATGCTTCGCGTGGTAAGTCGAACGGCTGATGTCCGGTGCCTTCGGGTATTTCTCGTTCCTTTCCCAGTGGCAGGAAAAGCATAATTTCCATGGAACGATAACCTGACCGTGCCTCGGGGCAATTTTGTTATGTCCGAGGACGACAAAGTTGTAGAGCTGTCTCATCTGGTCGATTTTTGTAGAGTGGTGGCATTCATGGCAGTTTATGCCGCTGTGTTCGCTCGTCACCCAAGCCTTGTTTGCGCTGTCATGGACATGACAGGTAGAGCACGCATTGGGATCGTTTTCGAAGTAGTCGTTGACCTTGTAGGCGGCGTAGAGCGTTCCCAGTGAAAAGAGGAGCAAGCCTGCGATGACGATGATTTTTGCTTTTTTGGATAAGCCGGCGGAAAACCACGCACCTATCCTTCCTATAAAATTCAACGGATTAAACATGTAAAACGCCTCCTGGAAATCTTTATAAAAACTTTTATATGTTTTTCAATGCTTCGAACGCTGCTTTCACGGTAAGATCAATGTCCTTTTCCGAATGAGCAAGCGAGATAAAACCAGCCTCGAACTGTGATGGAGCGAGGTTTACACCTTTATCAAGCATCTGGCTGAAAAATCTCGAGAATTTCTCTGCATCAGCCGTTTTTGCTGTCTTGTAATCGACTACGTCTGTGGCGGTAAAGTATGTACAGAACATGCTTCCGGCCCTGTAGAAACGCGTTGTTGCACCGGCCCGCTTCGCGGCATCGATCAAACCTTTTTCGAGCATTTCAGACTTTTTCTCGAGCTGGCTGTAGATGCCCTGTTTTGAAAGCTCTCTGATCGTCTCTATCCCGGCCGTCATAGCCAGAGGGTTCCCCGAGAGTGTTCCTGCCTGGTAGACCGGACCTTCAGGGGAAATCATGGACATAATCTCCTTTTTGCCGCCGTAAGCTCCTACCGGCAGCCCGCCGCCGATGACCTTTCCGAGGCAGGTCATATCAGGCTTGATCCCGTAATATGCCTGCGCGCCGCCAAACGAAACCCTGAAGCCTGTCATCACTTCGTCGAATATAAGAACGATGCCGTGTTTTTTGGTCAGTTTTCTGAGCGTTTCGAGAAAACCCTGTTTCGGCAGCACGCAGCCGATATTGCCCACAACAGGTTCGATAATCACACAGGCGATTGAACGCCATTCCTTCTCTATCATGCTCTTTAAAGCAGTGATATCATTGTAAGGAAGAGTCAAGGTATTTCTTGCGTAGGATTTTGGTACCCCCGGGCTGTCGGGCAAGCCGAACGTTGCAGCCCCGGAACCTGCTTTAACGAGCAGGCCGTCTGCGTGGCCGTGGTAGCAGCCTTCGAATTTAATGATCTTGTCTCTTCCGGTGAATCCCCTCGCCGCCCGTATGGCGCTCATGGTCGCCTCGGTCCCTGAATTCACCATTCGTACCTTGTCCATGGAAGGGTATACCTTCAGAACGAGTTCAGCCAGTTCTATCTCGAGGGCCGTAGGAGCTCCGTAGCTGGTGCCTTTCATTACGGCATTTTTCAGCGCCTTGACAACTGCAGGGTGCGCATGACCGAGTATCATTGGCCCCCAGGACAACACGTAATCTATATAGGAATTCCCGTCAACATCGTAAATTTTTGAACCCTTTGCCCTTTCAATGAAGAGGGGGTTGCCTCCAACAGCCCTGAACGCGCGCACCGGGCTGTTCACTCCTCCGGGAATCAGATGCAGTGCTCTCTGAAAAAGTTTTTTTGAAGCGGAAAAGTTTCTCATTGCAAACGCTAATTTATCATAAAAAAACTTTTCTTGTCAAAAAGGAACTGTAAATATCAATCGATATATGATATAACAGATGTAATTTATTTATGGAGGACAGTAATGAGAAAGATAGCAATCGGGCTGATATTAACCTTTGCGCTGATTTCATGTTCAAAAAAGGGAGCAGAGCAGAAAGGACCTTTTCTCGCAAAGGTGGGAAATACGACAATAACCCAGGCAGATTATGAGAGGGAATTTCAGGCGCTGCCTGATTACGCGCAGCAGCTTTTCGCGGATGAGCAGGGAAAGGAAAAATTCCTCAATGAGGTAATAAATAAAGAGATCCTTTATCAGGAAGCGCTCAAGAAAGGCCTCGACAAGACTCCCGAATACAAGAGGAAGCTGGAAGAATTCAGGAAGCTGACCCTTGTGTCAGAACTCTTCGAAAAAGAAATCATGTCAAAGGCGAAGGTGTCGGACCAGGAAGTAAAAGAGTATTATGAAAAGAACAAAGAGGACTTCGCTCCGACGACTCAGATCAGGGCAAGCCATATATTGGTCAAGACAGAAGATGAAGCAAAGAAGGTTCTTGAAAGGCTGAAGAAGGGAGAAAAATTCGGAGATATCGCAAGGGCGGTTTCCATCGACAAAGGCTCCGCGAAAAACGGCGGAGACCTCGGCCCTTTCTCGAAGGGGCAGATGGTTCCTGAATTTGAAAGAGCTGCCGCGAATCTGAATGTTGGGGAGATCAGTATGCCTGTCAAGACCCAGTTCGGCTATCATATCATTAAAGTGACGGACAGGAAAAAGGGAGCCGTGATCGAATTCGAAAAGATCAAGGACATGATTTCGCAGAGACTTTCCGGAGAAAAGCAAAAAGAGGCGTTTGATCAGTACCTGGCGGAACTGAAGAAAAGTTATAAAGTCGAAATCAATAAAGATGCTCTCTCCAGGCCTTCAGCGGAAACCGGAGAGAAGGAATCCCCTCAGGCTGAGGCTGAACAGCAAAAGAAAGCAGCCGAAGAGCAGGGGAAAAAATAAAATGTGCGTTTTACAGTTCATAAAGAAGGCGGGCTTCTCCCGCCTTCTTTATTGTTTCGATAGTATTTGCGTTGACAGCCTCTGCAAACAGAAAGCGTAATTCCGGCAGCGGTAGCTGCGGTGTTCCATGTTGTTTCATCTCCTGATTTCCGGTGTGTGAAGTTGAATTTATTGCAGATTCCCATTATAAAGTTGCGCAAATATTGTGCTGCACAAAAAAGAAACAGTTGCGGGAAAAAAAAGAGGATGACGACAAAACACTTTTCACAGCTGGAAAAATAGTGTATAGTATCAGCGGTCAGGAGATAATCTGAAGTATTAATCCAAAAAAGAAACTGACCGGAAAACAGAAAAATGCAGAGCTCTGACTTTCAGGGCAATACTATCACAGGAGGGGACGTAACATGACAAAAGCAGATCTCATCGAAAAGATGGCTGCAGCGGCGGACATCTCAAAGGCAGCTGCAGGGAAGGCGCTTGACGGAGCGATTGAGTCTATCACAAAGGCAGTAAAGAAGGGTGACAAGGTAGCACTCGTTGGATTCGGGACTTTCTCACAGTCAAAGAGAAAAGCGAGAAAGGGCAGAAATCCTAAAACCGGAGAGACAATAAAAATCGCCGCAGCAAAGCTGCCGAAGTTCTCCGCGGGAAAGGCCTTCAAGGACGCAGTAAATAATAAGTAAGCGGTAAAGTCTTCAATGCAGAAAAGCCCCGGAGGAGCAATCATCCGGGGCTTTTTGTTTTAGAGGACGCTGCCGGATGCCCCTCCCCGGAAGACCTTCCGGAGACCCTTTATACACAGCCATACCATTACTTCCGCTGATTGCAGGAACGCAGTAATTTCTTGCTGTCCACGCGTCTTCGGGAATTCAGGAGTGTGAAAAAATACTGGAGAACTGCTCCAGATTTGATAAGATAATTACGTGGACTGGTTGCTGTTTTTCAATCAGCAAAGATACAGATGTTTAAAACGGTAACTATCGTGGAGTATTGTTTTTTCAACCACAGTGAAAAATGCGCGTTCTGTTTCCCTGATGTATCTGAAGGCATTTATTTTTTGCCTGCTGTTGTTTTTTGCAGCATCGCCTCTTATTGCAGCTGAGCAGATTGAAGTGGTGGTGAGGGGCTTGGAGGGTAATGCGCTGAAAAACGTTCAGGCTGCCCTCTCTTTGCCGGAAGGAATTGTACGTGACGGGAAAGTGAATTTTCCGTGGCTTGAGCATTTCATTCGGCAGGCTGATGAAAAAGTCAGGACTGCTCTCGAACCCTTTGGTTATTACAATCCCGAAATCAGGATAATCCTGGAAACCGTAAATCAGGAATTGTACCGCCTTCTGGCAGAGGTAGAACCGGGCCCCCCGGTACGTGTCTCTGACGTGCATATATTCTTGCAGGGTCCGGGCTCTGATGAAGCGTCTTTAAATGAACTCATCGCTCAGTTTCCTTTGAAGAAAGGGGATATTCTCCTCCAGGAAGAATACGAAAAGGCAAAGGGAACCTTGAAAGCCCGGGCCCTGGAGGCCGGTTATCTCGATGCAGAATTTTCCACTCACCGGATACTTGTGGACCGGATAGAGGAATCGGCCCGAATAGAGCTGGGTATGGAGACCGGCCCTCAGTACTATTTCGGGGAAACAAGCTTTGAGGGGGCTGCCGACTATCCGGATAAGTTCCTGAAGAGGTATCTCGCCTATAAATCAGGAGACGTCTTTTCTTCCGTCAAATTGAGACAGACGCAGCTAAATCTGATCAATTCCGAGCGCTTTCAGGAAGTAATCCCCTCTCCTGAACGGGAAAAGACAGAAATTCTGCACCTGCCTGTTGTGATAAGAGTAAAGCCGGCCCCCAGCAGACGGTTCCGTTCCGGGATCGGCTATGGCACGGATACCGGCGCCAGATTTTCAATCAAGTATTCTGATTTAAACAGTCTGAGCCGGGGCCATGAACTGAGGGCAGAGCTGAATATCTCGGAACGTCTGCAGGGGGTAGGCGTCAGTTACCGGATTCCCGGCTATAAAGACCTGGACAGTTTTACGGAGTTCAAGGGTAACGCGCAGCGCGAGGATACCGATACATACGAAACACGGATAGTGTCCCTGGAAGCAGGCAATACAAGGAGTCTTGGCAAGGGGCGGCTGGGAACTGCCTATCTCAGGCTCCACCACGAAGACTCTACGGTAGCGTCCGAAAAAAATGAAGCATTCCTTGTGCTGCCCGGCATCCGCTTGTCGGCAAATCGTTATGACAACCTGATCCGGCCGTCCAGAGGATACCTCTATGCTGCAGAAGTCCGGGGAACGCATGCGTATCTTGGGTCAGATATCGGATTCATACAGGGTATTTTGCAGGGAAGCATACTCATACCACTTCCCTGGCGGCTCTCGCTTTACTCCAGAATTAGGGCGGCGGCAACCGCGCAGGAGGATGCCCTGAGCGAAATTCCTGCTTCACTCCGTTTTTTTGCCGGTGGAGACCGCAGTGTTCGGGGATATAAATATCAGTCGCTCGGACCGAAAGATGAAAAAGGAGAGGTGACCGGAGGGAAACATCTGATCGAGGGAAGTGTCGAAATTGAAAGGGCGCTTTTTTCTGACTGGGGCATAGCTGCATTCTATGACGCGGGGAATGCGTTTAATTCCCTTTCAGATATACAAATGTATCAGGGTGCCGGGCTGGGTCTGCGCTACTATACGCAGATAGGCGCAATCCGGCTGGATATTGCCCGCCAGATAGATGTGGATAACCCAAGTACCAGGATACATTTCAGCATGGGGATTGAACTGTGAACAGGAAAGTCATATACCCCATTTCATCTGCATTGATTGTTGTCTTTCTCTTGATTTCGGGCATGTCGGCATGGCTGCTCGGAACGAGTGACGGTGCCTCCTGGCTGATTAAGATGATATCGGATAAGACCGGAGTAGAAATTAAATTCACAAAGATAGAAGGGAGGCTATGGAATTCTGTCAGCCTGGAAGGAATACGGGTGCATTGGCATCAGGGGAATGCAAAAGCGGAAAAACTCTCTTTTGAGTGGCGCCCTTTAATGATGTTGACCGGCACCGTCATGGTCAACAGACTGTCTGTAAGCCAGGCCATGATACAGGATAACCGTCCTGATAAGAATGAGCCTCCCGATCTGAACTGGCCTCATATAAGAGGACTCGCCGCGCGGATAGATGCCCGGATAGATCGCCTGGAGATGGAGGGATTCGATTACCGCAGACTGGAACAGACTCCATTCAGAGGTAATGCCCTGTCTGCGCTCATCGTCTGGCACGAGGGAACGATAAGCCTGCGGAACCTCATTGTTAAGGCGCCTGATATCGCTGTAAGCGGTACAGTCGAAGCAGGATTTCTCACCCCATCACTGCGGGCGGATGTGGTTGCATCCCCCTCGCATTCTGTTCAGGGTATCGAACGATTTTCCCTGAAAGCCCGCCTTTTGCAGGGACATGGTCGTGAACAGCTGGGGGGGACGGTAACCGTCACTGGTATGGCAGGAGACAGACAAGTGGCATCTTTGTCGGGCAGAATCGGCTTAACGAAGACAGCCCTGGACATCACTCAACTGGAGGTGAAACAGGAAAAAAGGCAGGGGGTACTGACGGGAAAAGGTGAAATTGATTTCAGCAGCCCGACGCCGGTTCTGCACTTATCGCTTGATATGGAACATCTTGACCTGTCGCCCGAAATAAAGATGATTACGGATATTTCCGGAAACCTTGTTGTAAAAGGAAATCCCGAAGAGTACGAGGGCAGTTTTACTTTGGCCAATAAAGGAGAGCAAAAGCATCAGGCAGACCTTGCCGCTTCTTTCAGCGGCGATAAGGGAAAAATAAACCTGCAGACCATTAAGGGGTCAATTCTGGGCGGAACGCTCGCAGGCCGGATGCAGGTTTCATGGACTGAAGGCATATCCCTGAAAAGCGATCTCCAGGCGAGGAATATGAATCCCGTTTTATTGAACCCTGAATGGAACGGGGTGATAAATATGAATCTTTCCGCTGAAGTGAACAAGCCAGACAGGGGTGATTTTGAAGCGGAACTGAACGGCAGCATCCTTGAAAGCCGTCTTCGCGGTCGTGAGCTGACCGGAGGAATGCTGCTGAGCGTGCACGGTGATACGGTTCTCATCGATACATTATTTCTGAAAGGCAACGGCTTTGCCATAAACGTGCATGGCGACCTCGGGAAACGCCTTTCATTTTTTGCAGATATCAGAGACCTTTCAGGTCTGGTCCCTGATACAGAAGGCCGTTTCTATGCAGAGGGATGGGTAAGCAGAAAAAGGGACGTTTTCTCCGGATCTGTAAAGGTGCGCGGAAATAATCTCATAGTGGGGCAGGCGCACATTCAAGACGTGTCAATCAATGCGTTTCTTTCAGAAAGTACGGGATCTGCCGTGCGTCTGAAGGCTGAGATGAAAGGATTGGAATATGAGAAGATCCGGTTCCGGAAAGCGGCATTGGAGCTTCGGGGAAAGCCGGAGTTTCATGATATAAAAATCGCACTGGCTTCTCCGGATTCTGAATTCCAGGCAGGTTTACAAGGCGGTTATCACAAAAGGACATGGCACGGGAAGATAGTGCATCTTTCATACAAAGATACGGTTGGAAGACTGGATCTGGCGTCGTCCGCGGACCTTTATGTCTCAAAGGATACATTGTCTCTTTCCCCCCTTATTGTAAAAGGACCCGGTGAGGAGGCACTCACGCTGAATGGCGAAGTGACCACTGAGCCTCTGCGCGGATTCGTGCAGGCAGAATGGCAGCAATTGAACCTCGCCAGAGGAAACCGGTGGCTTGAACCCATTGCCGTATCCGGTCATGCTTCGGGGAATGTTCGTGTGACCTGGGACAAAGGAAGTCTGACTGGCATCGAAATGCTGAGTACCGCTTCCGCTGCCCTCATTGCCCATAAGAAGACGATGGGTATAAAAGATGCGCGGCTGCAGATGAGATGGAATAACAACGGGCTTGATGCTTCTGTTTTTGCGCTGTTTGCCGGGGGAGGCGTGCTGCAGGCGACTGCTGCATCATCGTCGCCCGCGGTTTTGAGTTTTCCCCGGCGGGGCCGGATTGACGCGAACTGGAAAGAATTCAATCTGATTATGCTGAATCCGTTCCTTCCCGAGAATATCGGTCTGACTGGAAAAGCCTCGGGGGCTCTGAAGTCGCAGTGGGCGAAGGGCGAGTTATTGTCTCTGGCAGGGAAGGTACATGCTCAGGGAACTCTTGTATTGGATGGA
>JAOUFP010000446.1 GCA_029858145.1 Nitrospirota bacterium
TGGCGTTGGGCGCGGAGGGTGATGCATTTCGTTACCGTGGATTGCTTCCGTAAATCCTCAAGAGTTTAGGTATTTGATACCTGTTGGTTCGGAGGTGCAGTTGAAAGTAATTCCAGCGTGAAACTCTCCCATGTTTCGCGGAGAAGCTGCAAAAACACTGCGAACGAGCAGACATCTAAAATTAATCCCCTGATTTTTTAGCAGAAATAATAAGGCTCTTCAGGGTCGCATTCTCCACTGATTGATAGAGCGCTTTCTCCATATGCGTAATCATGCCGTCTACTGAAGGTATTCCTTCTTTGACGTCGAGAGACATATCGCCGGAAACTCTGACAACATCCAGGATTTCTCTAATGGAGATTATCTCGGGATCTTTCGCGGGAAGATACACCGGCGGTTCTTCGCCGGAGGGGGAGATCAATCCCTTGTTTTCGAGCAGCGCGAGCATGCTGCTGATGAGAGTGCCCGGAAGGCCGATTCGCCTTGAGAGGGATGCAAGGTTCCAGGCAGGCTTGTTCTGATGAAAATGAGAGCCGATGAGGAACATGATCATCAGTGCCAGCTGTTCTTTCATCCTGTTGCCCAGCGAGAGAGATTCTTTTTTCGCATATATGAAGGCCGGATACTGCTGGTAAAAAGAGACTTTCCCGCCGACCAGGAGGATGAACCAGCTCCAGTAGAGCCATATGAGGAAAAGAATGAGGATGGAAAACCCGGAATAGATAGCGGAGTATTTTGCAGATGTAGCGATAAACGACGCGAACAGCATTCCGCTGATTTTCCAGGCGATACCGGAGAAGATACCGCCGGTGAGGGCCGCGGAAAAACGCACTTTCGTGTTGGGGAGGAAAATATAGACAAAGGTAAAGGCGGCGATGACGAGGAGGTAAGGGACCACTTGTCCTGCCGCGTAAATGACCGTGCCGAGAGATTTTATCGACAAGATTTTCTGAACTACAGAGGTGCTCATGAGCGAACCGGTTATGCCGACCGCGGAAACAATGAGGACTGGGCCGACGAGGAGCACGCTGAGATAATTGCTGAACCGTTTTTCGAAACTTCGCGTGCCTTTCACATTCCAGATGTAATTCAGGGCGCTTTCCACCTTCTGGAGCTGCGACATTACGGTATACACGAGCAATGCCAGGCCGACAGAGCCGAGCACGCTTATTTTTACATTTTCGACAAAGCCTATTATCTTAAGCGACAGGTCGACGCCTTTTTCGCCGAGGGGCTCAAGGAAGTAGTAGAGGAAAATCTCGAACTGCGTATGTACGCCGAAGGCCTTCAGCACCGAGAAGCTCACCGCCAGGAGCGGAACGATCGACAGGAGCGTAGTATAGACGAGACTCATCGCCCTCAGGGCAAGCTGTTCTTCCGAAAGCTCCAGGAGAAGCACATACAGGAAACGCAGAAATTTCAGCCAGCATGATCTGACAGTGCCGACGGCGTCGAGGTCGGTCTGCCAGAGTTTTCTTGTCAGATAGTCGTCTATTTTAGTTCTGGCCCTGGACATAATAATTCCCGTTTACATCATATCATATGCAGCAGCGGCAAATGAGAAACAAAAAAGCAATGCACGGCGTTGTCAGAAAAATACACCGTGCATTGCTCCTTTCAATCCTGACCTCAAGGCGGCTACAGATGTCTTGCGACCCTCTCCTTGAGCTCCACAAAGTTGAATTCATACTTCTGTGGTTTTCTTCCGAAGCAGGTGCCGAGACTTTCGAAAAGGGCGATCTCGCTGATATCGACCTCTCTCCTCTTTATCGCCTCAGCGGTGGGCATATACCGGATGGTCTTCCCGTCCACATCCACGATCGTATTCCCGGTTTTTCCGTCCAGCAGGAGAAATACCGCGGCCGCACCTGCCTTGTGGCCGAAATTCACGTCAAACGCCGAGGAGGCCCCGCAGCGCACGAGATGGCCGGGGCTGACTTCTCTTACCTCGGGTATTTCGTAAACCCCGGGCGCGAACATGCCGGTTTTTTTCATGAACTCCTTCACCTCGGGATCGCTCTTCAGCCTTTTTTCGAGCTGCTGCCGTATATATTTGCCGGCACCGGCGAGTTTTTTATGTCCGAAGGCATCGACGCCGGCTGACTCGTCATAGAGCATTTCACCGCTCGCATTCTTCAGCCCTTCCGCAACAACGATGATATAGGTCCCCGCCTTGACGTCACTTCTGGTCACTCTGCCAAAATAGGTGGTTTTCATATGGTCGTATACGATATCAAAGTCAACGGGTATTTCGGGGATGAGGATGCAATCGGCTTCAGCGCCGATGCCTCCCCTCAACGCGGTATGTCCCACATACCTGCCGAATACCTCGATGACGAGAATCCTGTTGTGGCTCAGACCGGTGGTCTTGAGGTCCCTCGTGAAAACGGCGATGCGGTTGATCGCGGAATCACCGCCGACACTGTAGGGCTGAAGGTCCAGGTCCATGGTCTTCGGTACGTGGATACAGGGGATGCCCTGCGAGGAGAGATCGACCACAACGCTTCCGGTGTCGTCTCCGCCGCTGATGATCAGGGCATCAATACCGAATTTTTTGAGCCCGTCCTTGATCCGCTCGTATTTCTTTTCGTCCTTTATCTTGCTGATC
>JAOUFP010000049.1 GCA_029858145.1 Nitrospirota bacterium
CATAACCTCCATCATGCCGTGGTGGTATCCCGGTATTCAGAAGGCAATAGAATGTATCCGGGATGTTTCGAAAAATACTCCCATAATTCTTGGCGGCATCTATGCCACCCTTTGGCACAGCCACGCTTCTGAAACATCCGGCGCTGATTTCATATTCAGAGGCCAGGTAAGCAAAGACGTATCGTTTGCCTTTAATACCTTTGGTTTCAGGTTAAAAAGAAAAAGGGAACAGGAGGTCCCTTTTTACAGGCTTGGGCTTTATCAGACATTTTCCGCTGCTCCTGTCCTCACAAGCACGGGCTGTCCCTTTAATTGTGATTATTGCGGATCAGGGCTTCTTAACAGCGGTTTTGTCCGGCGGGATGTTGAGAGTATAATGCATGATATCAGTGAATTCCACAACTTGGGCGTTCGGGATGTTGCTTTTTATGATGACGCGCTTCTGGTTGATCCCGGTTCGCATATCAAGGTCATGCTGAAAGAGATAACCGATCGAAGAATGGATATGCGGTTCCACTGTCCTAATGGTCTGCACGCCCGGTTTATCGACGATGTGCTCGCAAAGCTCATGAAAGAAGCCGGCTTCAGGACGTTGCGGCTGGGCCTTGAAACGGTCAATAGTGAACGGCAGAAGGAGACAGGAGGGAAGGTCAGTTCTGAAGACCTTATCAGGGCGGTCGGCGCCCTTAAAAAGAACGGCTTTACAAAGGATGATATCGGCGTTTATCTGATGTACGGCCTGCCTGGACAGGAATTTGATGAAATCAGGGAAGGGGTGGAGTTTCTGAAATCGCTCGATGTGAAAATAAATCTGACAGAGTTCTCGCCCGTCCCCGGAACAAAATGCTGGACAGACCTGATCAACAGCCGGACCATAAGGGAAGATATGGACCCGCTTCTGACAAACAACTCTGTATTTTCCTCAATCTATTCCGGATATGACCCTGAAGACCTGAAGAGGTTAAAGCTTCATGTAAAAGAATATAATTCTGGCGATTAAAAGTGAAAGTGAATAAAAAATGTCTAAAGTGAAGAAATAATTCAAAACTTTCTGCTAAAATATCTTCCTTGCCGGGATAGCTCAGTTGGTAGAGCAGCTGATTCGTAATCAGCAGGTCGGCGGTTCAAATCCGCTTCCCGGCTCCATAGAAATCAAGGGGTTACGGTCTTCCGTGATCCCTTTTTTCTTGCCAAAACGGCTGACTGTCCTAAAAATGGTATAGTTAGCCATTGGTCCCTTCCTTCCGGTCTAACATCTGGACAGCGTTCCTCAGACTTTCCACTGAGTGCTTTGCATACCGCTTTGTAGTGCTCAGCTGGCTGTGATTCAGAAAAGAGGCTATAGCGTAGATGTCTACTCCGGCCTGGGCGAGTCTTGTCGCTGCCGTATGCCTGAGATCGTGAAAGCGAAAGTTCTTGATCTTCGCCTCAGTAAGGGCAATCTTGAAGGCCCTCCTGATATTGTCCTTATCCAGCGGCGTCCCGCTGTTTGAGGGGAAGACGCGGCCTGAGATATGACATACCCTGGACCGCTTCAGAAGCATCACGTGAAGGGCCTCTGACATCGGTATGAAGTACGTCTGCTTTGTCTTCTCATTCAGGCTTTTGATTGCTTTCCTCTGGAAATCGACATCAGCCCATTTCAGAAGAGGTACCTGGCCGATCCTGAAACCGGTATGAAGGGCAAGAAGTATGATATCGGGAAGATCCCCGTTGCAGAGATCCTTCGCTTTAACAAGCAGCAGGGCTTCTTCTTCGTTTGTCAAAGCGCGTCCAACATCTTTCTTTTCTTTCTCCTTCGGCACCAATTCACAGGGATTCTCACGCAGCCAGCGCCAGCGCCGGGCGAGGTTCATCATTTTTGATAAGGCTGCAAGCTCCCTGTTTCGGGTGCTGGCAGTGACTTTTCTTTTTGCCTGGCGTCTGTGAGTCACATACTGAGATATGAGGTCCGGCGTGATCTTGTCGAGAGTGAGACCGCCGAAATAACCGTCCAGATGCTTAAAGCTGACCTGATAGCTTCGCTGCATCCCTGCGCTTACCGTCGGCGCGTGTTCCTGAATAAATCGCTCCTTCATCTCGTCATAGGTATGTCTGCTCGCTGCATCTCGATCAAACCATTTCCCCTCAGTGATTTCAGTGGTGACCTTTGCATAAATTTTCTCTGCAAGCTTCCTATCCGGCGTCGTCGTGCTCCTCTTGTACTGCACGCCATTGATTGAGAAGGACATCCACAAGATAGAACTTCCTTTCCTCCTGTATAAACCCATTGTTTCAGTTCACCATCCCTTCCTGGGTTTTGCAGGAGCCCGTGAAAAGAGTATACATCAGTCCAGGACCTCACGGATAGAATTTTTAACAATGCTGTTGACGTCAGCTGCATTGCGATGAACGGACATAGGCACGCGGCCGGATCTCTTCTGTGATCCTATTTCCGCAGCCGGTCTATTTCTCTGATCATCTTTTCTCTTAAGCCATGTCATAACATCGGCTTCATTGAACCTCAGGAGACGCCCGGCCCTGGCAACGGGGATCGTCCCGAGGTGTGACCATTTGTAGAGCGTCTTTTTGGACACGCGAAGACGAGCGGCCATTTCTTCCAATGTCAACAAACATTCCATGTCAGATTTCAATTCCTTTGAAGATTTTTTTCATCAGCCCTTCGAGCATGTCATAGTCATCTTTAGCAGCCTTTAATTGGAGTGCTTTTTTAGCTGCCTTCAATATCGGAGTATATTTCGCTCGAAAAGCGCCGGCCTTTGTCCGCCTGATCTCTTCAGCGAAGAAGTATTTTTTTCTTAGCTGTTTGACGCGCCAGTCCATGAAAGAAACCACGGCTCGATGATAGACGAATTCGCAGTACCAGAATATAAAACTGATCATCATTTAATTGCCTGGGTGAATCCGTCTTTCAGCATCTGTTCAATTTTTGAAGGGTCCTTTTCGGCGGCTATCAGCGGGACCATTCTTTCCGCTGCTTCCATCAGCGCAGTGTAATTTGCCCGGAATGCAGCGGCTTCTTTCCGTCGAACCTCTTCGGCAATGAAGTATTTTTTTCTTAGCTGTTTGACGCGCCATTCCATGAAAGAAACCACGGTATGCCTGTAGAAAAATGTACAGTACCAGATCACAGAACTAAACATCCTTTTTTGCCTCCTTGCTTTCGGTTAATTTTTTACTGCCTTCAGACAGATCCCATAAAATTTGACGTATTTCTTTGGATAGCAGGTCCTTGATTTTGTGTTCATCTCGCTCCGCTGCAAGCAGCGCTGAGATCCTCGACGGGATATTTTCAAAAGCATCGCGGGCCTGACGTGCAAGCTTAAACAGTTCTCTCCCTATTTCCTGTACTTCTACGAGATCACCTTTTCTCTTTTGCAGTTCAAGCTCCATCAGCTCAGCTTTCGCATGATGATATCTACCTGCAGCAGACCCCTTCTTTCCTTCGATGAGCGATCGCTGATGCCTGTAAACGTCTCTTATTGCCTGATTAACGTCTACCTGGCCTTTTTGGGCTGAAATAATGCCTTCCTTGATCCAATCCCGGATACTTTGTTCGGTAACGTCATAAATTCCAGCAAACGTCTTTATGGAAACCCATGCTCCTGTTTTGTGTTCGAAGCCCGGGAGTCCTCTTTGTTCGTATTCGTAAATATTTTCAGTTTCCATGCTCACCCGTTGAATTTCTTAATGAAGGCATGCTGAAAGCCTTTGGTAAAGTCTTTCTTAACCCTTTCGGAAAGTCTTTCGCCATCCTTTGTCAAAGCCTTTCTGGAAAACTCAACCTTAAATTTTTTTCTGTGCGTAGCGAAATGTCGGGGCTCCCGCGTTACCCGCATGTCTCCCCCTCCGGAAGGACCCGTGAGTTTTCTTTTAAGATCACTTTGCACTCTTGACCGCCTCGTTCATTGCCCGGCCCCAGTTCTGTGAGAACTTTTGTTCTGCGATCCTCCGGGCTGTCCGCTCGAATTCCAGACGTGGTTGTATATCCGCTTCTTCTCGTAATAGATACATCAGCTTAACCGCTCTCGGTCCTATCCTCTGCCAGATACCGAGTTGGCCGTGTATCTCTCCGATAAAGGCCTTTACGCCTGTAAATGCTGCGTGCTTATATGTCCCCTTCTTCTTGCTCGTGCCTCTGTATGTCACGCCTTTCAGCAAAGCAGAGGGCCTGAGATTCTGAGGGATCGGCCGTGACTTGTTACGCCTTACGTTGTCAGTCGGTATAGCGATATATTTTTTCCCTCCGTGTGCTATTTTGGTTCCTCCTGTTTCCTGTAGTCCCATGAATGGGGCTTTGGTGTAAACAGTCGCCTGCAGCTTTGTCTTGAGCGCCGGCGTGATTTTGAACGCATACGGCCCGGACTTATACCAGGATGTCCGCAGCGTGAACTTATGAGGGAGCTCTTTGATAATCTCTTGCTGGATATCCTTCGCTGTCTGAGTCAGCGCCCTGGCTGTCGCGTATGGCAGTTGATTCTTCTGCAGATCAGAAAGAAATCTCATTGTCTCCTTAAGTCCCTTCACTTCAATTTTGATCATGGTTAAAACCCCCTTTTATAAATTTCTGTCCAAGACTCGTTAAATATTAGCGGCAATATTCCTGTCTCACCGAAAGGCCTGTTCTTTCTCACCACGCAGTTAAGCCAGCGTTCCTTTCCTTCGGCTTCCTTTTTTTCAAGCCAGAGCACAATGTCTGCCGCTGCCGCCAGTTCGCCGGCGCCTTTCAAAGCGATGAGGCTCGATTTTGTTTTAACAGCCTCGTTTGTGATCTGTGAAAGTCCGATGATAGTACAGTCGAGGTCCTTTTTCATGATGTCCAATTCCAGGCTTGTCATGCGCATATCTGCATAGAGATCGCCGGTGTTTTTAACATTCTGCAAATAATCGATAGCGATCAAATTGATCCCATCCTGAAGCTTATGTTTTCGGGACTTCAGGCGGATTTCTGCAAGTGAATATACATTGTCATAAATGATCGGCCGCCATGTCTTGATGGTCTCGATCGCTTTTGAAATCTTTAGTTCTTTGCCCTGTAAATCGCCGATAATTAAATTCTTCTGTGGTATCCCTGCAAGGTTCGAGATCATCTTCAGGATTTTTTCTTCCCTCGTATCTTCCAGGCTGAATATCAAAGGCCTGATCCCGCTCTCGATGCTGTCAATGAGTATCTGATTCAACAAAGCACTTTTGCCGTTGCTTGTGTAGCCAGCGAGTATCCAGAAGTGAGGTCCGAAAACGGGAATTAAATCGCTTAACTTGCTGTCGGTCTCGATAAATCTTTTTTCGCCTTTGTCGACTTCTTCCCACCGGGTTACAACCTCCTGCAGAATGCCCTCAGCATATGGACTCTTCTTCTCTTGGATGCCGGAGGATATGTCCAGCAGTCCTCTTTCGATCTCTGAGATCCAGCCAGGGATGCTTTCAACAGGTCCATCTGCCTGCTGTGATATGTTCGCCGCCAATATCTTGACGCGCCTGATCGTTGCCTTGTCTTTGACTATCCGGGCAAAATATCCGACATTTGCGGCCGTCGGCGTAATCGTCGCCAGAAAGGTCAGATAAGAATTCCCTCCGGCGTCTTCGAGTTGCCCTTTTTTAGATAGCTCCTCCGACAAGGAGAGAATATTGATCTCTTCTGAAGCCGCGAAAATATCACAACAGGCATTGAAAATATATCTGTGAGATTCTTTGTAAAAATCAGCAGCGCTGATGATTTCAGAAGCAATCAGTAAGCTTTCCCCATTCAGCAGGAAAGAGCCGAGAACATTCTGCTCCGCCTCGATGGTGTTGTTTGTAATGACCGCCTGCCTCATTTCAAGCTGAGCCTCCGGCCTGCAGCATCATAATAAACATCTTCGTCGCTCTCACTTGTTACGTTCCCCTTCGGCTTCTCCGGCTCCTGCCAGTTCAGCCAATCCCGCCAGTTGTTAAACCACACCTTGCCTGTCTTTGGCTGCTTCCAGGGATTAGCCTTCAGGTGAGCGAGGTAATTGTCCTGGGCCTGTTTAATGTCAGTCACGGGAACGCCCTGTTTAATGTCAGCCTTAAAATATTTGAGCGCCTCTTTTTTGCCGTCCTTGTTGGGATAGTTTTTCCAGAGGGATTCGAAATTCAGAAGCGTGTCGTCCGACTCGCCTTGCGAGTCGACTATACTTTCATTCTGCTCCTGTTCCTGTTCCTGAATAGGGAAATTCTTTCCGAAGGCTTCAAGGAAGGCTTTAGTAAAGGCTTTCGGCAAGCCTTCCGCAAAGGCTTTAAGGTGTTGAAATAACTCATCTTTTAGATCACATTCAGGCAAGAGGTCGTATGAATTTACCCATGCTTTGATCACATTCGGAGACTCTGGACGGTTGTACTTTAGGAAGTTAGGGAGCCATAAAAAATTGGCCCTTACGTCATGCCTAACCATACCCTTCTGAGAGGCTTCCCTAAAGGCTTTGACAAAGGCTTCCGACTGCCAGTTAATCTCTGCAGCCAGCCCCGGAAGTGATCCCCGCATAGCACCGAGCGCAGTCATATGCGGGTGAGTCAGAAGCAAAAAGAAAACGAGTTTGCCATTATCGCTGAGTATAGCGAATTTCCCATCATTCCATATCCGAGGATCTACCTTTCTGTATCGGCCCATCACAGCCCCCTTGACGAAGGCACGGCTTCAAGTCTTTCCGGCCTGCTGGAGGTTTTGAATCCGTACATTTTGCTCTTAAGTTCCCGCAAGACAGCGATATACTCCGCAATCGCAACCGTCGTGGAATTCTGATTATATTTTTTGACCAAATCAAAGAGTTCTACCGTGGCCGGAAAGCGGAATTCCACAAATGATCTGTTCATCCCCATTTCATGAGGGATACCGCTAACCTCGATGAACGAGGCAAGGAAAATATCTGTCGTTTTGAATTCTTCTTCGTTCTCTTCTCTCATTTATTCATTCCCTTTTTGTGCTGCGGGGCCCTGGCTCTTAACCGTCCGCCGAGGAGTGCAGAAAACCCCGCAATGTTTATCTATCTCATTTTCATAGCGCGTTAAGGCCTATTGTCCAAGGACATCCTCATCTGACTCGAAGGCCTTAAAGACGATCATGGTTTTCCACTGCGCCGGAATGTGGTCCTTTGTCTCCAGCCTAATTGGGCCTCTGATGTCCGTGATGTTCTCAATTTTTGTCACGACCTGGCCTTTCTTTTTTTTATTCCTACACGCTAACTGACCTGTTGTAAGTCTCCTCGATTTCCGCCCGCAGTTTGGCGATTTCTTCATGAGTCGGCTGCCCGTCGAAAAGGATAGGCAGGAAGAAATGCCAAGCCGCGCCGCCCCTTGCGATCTGATAGGTAGCTGCGGCCTGTTTCAATTTTTCTCCGATCTGTTTCTTGATCTCGATCTGCAGCCCGCTAAAGAGATGCTCGCCGATTGCTTGCTCTGCTGTATGCCTTTTGCCTTTCAACTGTGCAAGTTCGGTCTCGATGGTGCGCCGGGCTTTTTCAGCCGCATCGATGGTCTGTGTAATATTTTCTTCTGAATGTTCAAGATTGGCGAGTTCGTTGTCGATCTGGTCGAGGTCTTCCTGCGACGCCTGGCCGAGTACGAACAGTTCGAGCACCTTTGCCCTGGACCGCTTCTTCGCCTGAAGCTCATCAGGCAAATTTGCTGCCTTGCGTTGAATCGCCGCCGCGCGCTCAAATACCTCTGCCTTCCGGCTCTCTCCGTCCTCTACCGCCTTGTTTGCCTGCTCATATGCTGCCTTGAGTTCGCCTAATGTCTGATCATTCTTCATCGTTTTTTCCTTTCTTTTAAGATAAGTTTCACTTCTTACGCTGTTGCGTCTTTTGCTCATGGACCAAAAAGCCATAATACCGGCTGATTTCGCAAAATTCGGCACGAATCGCCGGGCTTTTTTTCCACTGCCCAATGGCCCTCACTGCTAATTTGGGGTCAATAGTTGAGTCATTCTTCATCGTTTTTCCTTTCTTATTGTTTTTAAAATATGCCCGGTATTGCCTGCGGTGATCAGGCCGGGACGGGCTTCCATGCACTTAAGACACCGCCTAAGACCATGCCCTGGAGTCCCCGACGGAAGGATCGTCGGAGTTTCTTTCATTTCGAGCATCATCCTTTAGCCATCCGCTCGTGGTCCGCGAGTTCAAGCCGCCTCTGATTCAACTCAGCCTGAATCATGTCAAACTCATCCTCTGCGAAAAGAGCTGCCCTTTTTGCCTGCCTGAATGCCATTATTTTTTTTTCCAACTCAGCCAGTCCTATTTCATTTTTTGCGCATTGCCTGAAGTGTTGAATGTAAGCCTTCCGCTCCGCATCACAGGCGTGTAGAACAGCCCGAAGGTGATTACCTTTTACGTCGAGGACCTCGATCAAATTTTTTAGATACTCTCCATAACAGTCCTGCTCTCTCATCCTTTTTTTCTCCTTTTTGCTGTGATCTGCCCCTTAAAAAAAAGAGGGCCAGCACACAACTGGCCCCCGCGAAGGAGGGTGACATGGAAAGCACCCGCATCTGTAACTTTGGAAGTCTTCATATCTTTACGATCTCCCGCCGGTCATGCCAAATTCCGGGATCAAAAAAGCCGTCTGCAAGCCCCATTCTGATCGCGTCCGAGCCGAAGAAAGTCCCGCCTCTGGATATTTCAAGAAGTTGATCATCGGACAAGGGGCCACGGTTAAGGCTAAGGTCTGTTAAAAAATGACGGAGGATAATTTGGAGGCTGTCTTCGATGTACTTTTCGCGTCCAGGAGATGCTTCCCGGTCAGTGACTCCCTTAAGGGGCCCCGAAGCATAAAATTCTGAAGGCTTGCTCGATGATAGCCGTACCCCCACGCTTCCGGCTTCGTCCGTTTCACTCGACAATAAAATTTTCGTTGACGACAGAAGCCACAAAGCGCCGCTGCAGAGTTGCCCGCGAACAAGAGTCGTAATAGGTTTCAATTTCGCATAATGCCGCACTACGGCCGCGTATGCTTGACACTGGAGGAGATCCCCGCCAGGAGAGTTAGCCAAAAAGATGATCTCTCTGGCCGTATCGTTGTATACAAAACCTTTAACGGCATCAGCTATGGTTTCATATGTCGTGCCATGCGTGTAGGCGAGAATTTTAGACTGACTACACAGGATCGGCCCCACAAGATGGATAAAACCACGGCCGCCCGCTACGAACGAGGTAAATTTGAAGTCCTCCGTCTGCTGATCGAGTATCGTGTCCAGGCGTTGCAACGCGCTCAGGTCGTAGCGTGTCATCGCGTAAAATTTGTTAAGCATTCTTCGCCTCTGCCGCTCCTGGATTGCTGGCAGCAGGTTCCTTAGTGATTGTGATCCTCCTGGAATCGCAGAAGCGCTTTACCGCGTCCTCTTCGAATCTGATTCCGCGCGTGCCGATTCTGATAGCCGATATTTGACGTTCACGCACAAGTCGATAAAGATAGGTAGGAGTAATACTAAGGATTTCGCAAGCCTCAGCGATTTTTAATAATTTTTCACTCATAGCAAACCTCCATTTGAAATGTGATTATTTACAAATGAAGGTTAACAAAAATGGAAGGCGGTTAAAAGGAAAGAGATTTTAGGAGGATTTTTGCTTTCTGATTATTGGTTTTTCATATTTAAACGGGAACAAGCCAAGTTCAACATTCTTTATGATTCGTTCAGCTTTTTCAAAATATATTTCGTACTTTCGCATTACAGAGGCATATCTATCACCTTTATGGACGCCTTTGTTTTTCAAATCGTTAACATCTTCACCGGTAAAAAACTTAATTGCCTTTTCAGTTGCCATTCTTTTGTTATGGCCTTGCTGTTTCATTAATTCGGAAACGAAACAATATACCTCATAATAGAGTTTAAATTTATCAACAGGTATATATGTTTGAGATAGGTTTCTATTTTTTCTTATCGATAACTCTATCCCCTCAACATATGGATCTTTCTGTTTTCTTCTTACAACTTTTTCAAAATATAACGAAAGGTCTTCAGGTGCCCTGTCTGCTACATCGACTTCTAAAAAAAGAGTTGTGCGCCTGTGGCCTTCTTTTAGCATTTTTAAAAATGAGATTTTAAATTCTTGGAGTGTCGGTTCTCTACCCTCGCGCCTTTTAAAAGAATCAATGGTGATATCGATATCTCTATCTATAGTTTCGGTATAATCTGTGATTGCTTGTGGTGAACGGTGTGTTTTTGAGTAATCCATCTTTTGACTGTGAAGCTTCCACCATTTGTCAAAATCCCATCGGGGATCAAATATATTCCCGAATGTAATGTAGTTGGAAAGTTCTTTAGGGGCGCTGCCGTCACTGGCTTTTTGAAATTTCGGAGGCCACTTAAATGAAGAATCTTTTTTGCGTTTTTGAAACAACTCGCAGAATGTCCTATAATCGCTGCTTAGTTTTAAAAAGCTGATCCAAAGCTTGAATATTTCTTTTTTATTTTTCTGGGTGTCTTTCTTAAACTTCTCTCTTACCATTCCCGTTCTCCTTACGGTTTCTCCTTGAGTCTCAGGGAAGGGGAGTGGAGATTACTCCCCTTGTTGCGCCTGGGGATCAGCCAGGCGCTATCCGCTGAATATCGGTAATTATAGCTTAATTCTCAAAAAAGCATTGCCTGCGTTGTCGGCCCCGTATTAAGTGCTGGCTAACCGTACTGCATGTCTTTCTCACAGATAACCTTCACAGGGCCTCTCCTGCAGCCTGCTGTTCCCTGAAGACCGGATTGAACCCGTGGCTATCCATCCAGATCTGGAAAAAATTAAAGCCGGCTTTCTTCTGCCGCTCGCAGAGGGATCTGAAAGCGGCACTGTTTCGGTGCTTCAGGCGAAACCGTGAATGCAAGATTGAGAATTGCCTCCGACTGAACT
>JAOUFP010000050.1 GCA_029858145.1 Nitrospirota bacterium
AACCCGGACCCAATATCGGGTGCCGACCAAAAGAGAAGGAAAAGAGAAAACAGAAATATCCCGGCGAGCAGACCAAAAAAGTATAATCGTTTCTTTCCTGACACGATCAGCCCCCCACGAAGGCGCCGGGGAATGCACCTTGTAGTTTAGATGTTTTTCCTGTAAGAGTACGATTTCCTGAACCGTTAGACGAAAGACCGGTAACAGGATCAAACCTCAGGTCAATTATCCCCTATTTCCTCCTGACCGTCAAACAATTCGGGTGCACCGGGACGTAAACCTTAACCCGAAATCTGCAATTGACTCACGCAAAAAGGCAGGCATGTGAGCGGAAAAAGCTTTTATCGCAGCACCTTGTAAGACATCTGCCATCTGCAGGAACTTCACGGTCTTCGCCAATATTATTCATGAATGTTCGGCGGGACAGAGGCCCCTTGCTCATTCTCGCTTTGCTCCGAGGCTTTTGCCTCCATATTTCCCATGTGCAAACTGTCTGACTATCGGCAAAAGAAACCGCCCGGCCCCCTGTCCCGCTTCTTTCCATGGCCTTACGTCTGAAGTTTGCGAATAAAGCGGGTTAGACAAGCAGCCTTATTTCAACAACAGCAAATTCTTTATTATGAAAGGTTTTTCAGCATATACGCCTGTCATGGCTTATGGCTAACCGCATTTCTCGGGTTAATAATTATTATACCCCGTGTTTTTTGCCCTGAGAATTCTTCGCAATGGTTTTTTATATGCGCCATCGCCTGTATTTTCCGGGACAACGGTATTTGAAACTTCCCGGTCAGAATAACCGGGGATGTCCTGATCGTTCCTCGATGAGTTTTAGAAACTCCTGATAGGATATTGTTCTGACCCCCAGCGTCCTCGCCTTTTGGAGTTTTGATCCCGGCTCTTCCCCGACTATGAGGAAATCCGTCTTTGCCGAAAGAGCTGAAGAGGGGTGCCCTCCATTTTTTTCTATCGTCTCTTCCGCTTCTTTTCTGGGCTTCGGCAGAGTGCCGGTTATCACAAAGGTGAGCCCTTGCAACGGAAGCGCTTCATCCGGGCCGTGAGCAAAGTCCGGATTTTTTATATCAAGGCCCAGCTTCATCACCGCCTCGAGGGTCTGCAGATTTTTATCATCATTGAAGAAGGCAGCCACTGAAGAGGCGATCTTCTCTCCCATCTGCTTTATGTTGGTGATCTTTTCTGCTGATATATGGTAAAGGTCCTGCAGGCTTCTGAAATTCTTTGCAAGGAGCTTCGCGGCATATTCTCCGACATGGAGTATCCCGATCGCGAAGAGGAACTTTGCGAGAGTGGTATGTTTTGAACGCACCACCGCTCCAATGAGATTCCGGGCGGATTTTTCGGCAAAACGCGGGAGCCCGATCAAATCCTCTTTTTTCAGACGGTAGATATCCTCGAAGTGTTTTATGAGGCCCCTCGAATACAGGAGTTCCACATTCTTTTCCCCAAGGCCCTCGATATCCATCCCCCCCCGCGAAGCAAAGTGGATGATTTTTTCCTGCACCTGAGCGGGACAATGCAGGGAAACGCACCTGACAGCGACCTCCCCTTCTTCCCTTATCACCCGTGAGCCGCACGCAGGACATTTTTCGGGGACAGGAAAGAACGTTTCCCTTCCAGTCCGTTTCTCCCTGACAACCCCGATTACGTGGGGAATCACGTCGCCGGCGCGTTCGACCACAACCGTATCGCCGACTCTGATATCCTTTCTCTCGATCTCATCCCAGTTATGGAGGGTAGAACGGGAGACCGTGACGCCGCCGATCCTGACCGGCTCGAAGACGGCGTATGGCGTGATCACGCCTGTCCGGCCCACACTGCCGCGGATCTCCCTGATCTTCGTCGTTCCCTGATGCGCCTGAAATTTATATGCTATCGCCCAACGGGGTTCCCGTGTCTTCACCCCCAATTTCTGCTGCACCGTGAAGTCGTTCACCTTTATCACCGCTCCGTCAGTTTCGAAGGTGAAGCCGTCCCTGCTTTCTTCGATCTCTTTCACAACATCAATGACGGCATCTATCCCCTTGGCGATCTTCATCCTGGCCGGGGTCGGAAATCTCGCTTCGGAAAGCCAGCTGATGAGTTCTGCCTGGCTCTTCAGTTTCAAGCCGCTGATTGTGCCGATGCCGTAACATGCGAGAAAGAGCTTGCGCGAGGCCGTGGCGGCAGGGTCGAGCTGTCTTACCGAGCCGGCAGCGGCGTTTCTCGGATTCGCAAACAGAGGCTCTCCTTTAGTCTCCCTCTGCCTGTTCAATTTTTCGAACTCATCGAGATCCATATAGACCTCTCCGCGGATGTCGATCTCCAGCGGCACCCTCCCGGGGCCCTCAATTTTCAGCGGCACCGCCCTGATTGTCCTGACGTTCCGGGTAACATCTTCTCCCACGTACCCGTCGCCTCGTGTGGACGCCCTGTAGAGAAGCCCGTCACGGTAGGTCAGTTCTATCGCAAGCCCGTCGTATTTCGGCTCTACGGTATACTCCATATCAGCGTCGCTGCCGAGGAGCCGCTTTACCCGCTTATCAAACTCCCTTACCTCATCATAAGAAAATGCGTTGTCGAGCGACAGCATGGCTTCCGTATGTGTTACCTTTTCGAATTTTTCGAGCGGCGGAGCTCCTACCCGTAGGGTGGGGGATTCAGGAAGCACATAATCATATTTCTCTTCGAGGTCCCTGAGGCGGCGGTATTCCCTGTCATATTCGGCATCTGAAATGACCGGCGCATCGAGGACATAATAGCGGTAGCAGTGATAGTTCAGATCCCTCACGAGCTGTTCTATCTCTTTCCTTATCTTCTCGGGAATCTTTCCGGCTGCAGTCATTATTCTTTCCCGGCCAGTTCAGCCAGCAGGAAGCGCAGTGCAGAGATGGCCGCCTCTTCCTTGTTCTGCAGCCTTTCTCCCTCCAGCCTCAGTTCTTTTAAGGTCGTATCGCCGGCTGAGCTTATCCCTACATACACAAGGCCCGTCTCTTTGCCTTCCAGTGCGTCAGGGCCGAGATTGCCTGTCGTGGACAGCGCGTAATCGGTCCCGGTGAGAAATCGCATCTTTTCGGCCATAGCCATCGCGGTTTCTCCGCTTACTACGCCGCGGGACGCGATGGTTTTTTGCGATACCCCCAGGATTCTTGCCTTCGATGAAGCAGAATAGGCGACGACCCCCGCCTCAAAGAATCTGCTCGCGCCGGCCAGCAGGGTGAGGTAATGGCTGATCAGCCCGCCAGTGCACGACTCTGCTACAGAGAGTTTCAGGCCCTTTTCCGTGAAGCGCTGATGCACGGCGCGGATTATTTCTAACGTTTCTTCGGTCATCTCTCAGCTCAATTGATATATATCACGAATCTCTGAAAACTGCACCGTCTATTTTGGTTTCCATTCTTTCCCTTTGTCAATAATATGAATAACCTCCCAGCCCCTGTGCCGGAGTTCTCCCGCTATCCACTTCCGGTGGCACTTCCAGGGAAACCTTTCGGCGCAGATGATGACTGAGGTAGTATCTTCGGCAATAGATTCTATCATGGCAACCCCATCGGCGAATTCCGTGGTGATGATATAGGCGTTAAATCCGCCTTTTCTGAAACCGCCCAGTTCTTTGCCGAGGAAATGGTAAGCGATGCCGTTAACTGCCAGGAGTTCAGAAAGACCGGCCTTGCTGAAATGAGGCATGGTGCTCCGGGGAAAGCTCCTGACATCAATAACGGAACTGACTCCATAGGAAAGGAGTATCTCTATGAAGTCTTCGGCGCTTCTCAGGCTTGTACCGAGCGTATAGATTGACCTGTCGTGCATACAGAAGAAATTATAGAATGGCTTTCTTCATGTTTTCTAATGTTTTGTCAAAAAGGATACTGTTTTTTGCCGGATATCATTTCTTTTCAACACTAATGGTACAATTATTGATGATCTGTGTAGGCACGGCACGCTTCTCTTGCGGCGCTCCGGCGTTTTTCTCTTTCAGGCAAGCTTCACAAATATAATGGAATTCCGGCAGTGTTCTGCCAAGAATCGGTCTTTCATGTCATTTTTTGTCAATTTTTACCTTGACATGAATCAATTTTTTACTTATCCTTTCAAGGGGATAACTAATTTCCTGGTTTGGCACAGAAACTGCTTTGTAATTCCTCAGAATAAACCATTTAATTTGAGCAGTTGAAATACTAACATAAAGCAGTACTTAAAGGAAATAAATCTTATGAAAAGATATCAGGCGTTCTTACTCATGTGTGTTTTTCTTGTCTTCAGTCTGCCGGTTGATGCTTCAACAGGAGAAATTCCGCAGTCCAAACCCTTTACTGCAATTGAGTGGCAGGCAGAGGAGGCCCCCCAAGCCAGCGGCATAATGGTGGCAGCTGCTTCAAAGGAAGAAGGTCCAGCCGCTGATATCCTGCCGTCAGCCGTTCAGAATGATCAGCCACTTGTCCCTGACACAGCTCCTGTTTTCGCTGCGTATAATTTGCAGGCCTATAATTCAAATGCGGTTGCGCTCAAGGCGGTGGAGAGGAATATCGGGCTGTTCAGCAACACGATCAAGGACAGATTCTCTCTCTGGCTCAGCAGGTCAGGCAAGTATCTCGACATGATGAAAGAGATTCTCAGACAGAAGGATGTGCCCGAGAATATTGTTTTCCTGTCCCTTATAGAAAGCGGTTTCAGCCCTAATGCATATTCTGTTGCACATGCCGCGGGTCCCTGGCAGTTCATAGCATCAACCGCCAGGAGATACGGTCTTGAGATAGACTGGTGGAAGGACGAAAGAAGAGATCCGGTAAAGTCCACCAGTGCAGCAGCGGATTACCTGAAGGACCTCCATAACATGTTCGGCTCCTGGAACCTTGCGATGGCGGCATACAATGCAGGAGAAGGAAAAATTCTCAGGGCGATGAAGAGGAGCAATGCCGACAATTACTGGGCCCTTCTCGGCACAAGGCATATCAAAACCGAGACAAAGGAATATGTGCCGAGGTTTATTGCCGCAAGTCTTATCGCGACCAATCCGCAGGAGTTCGGCTTTGATGACATCGAATATCATGAGCCATTGAGCTTTGATGTGGTCGAGTTGTCATCTCCCCTGGACCTCTCGGTAGCGGCTGAATGCGCCGGTACAACGCTTGAAGAGATCAAACGGTTAAATCCTGAATTGCGGAGGTGGTGCACTCCGCCGGATGTCCCCAGCTATACCTTGAGAATACCCGAAGGCACAAAAGAATATTTCTCCGCGGCACTGGCATTGATCCCCGAAAATGAGCGTTTCACAATAGACAGGTATACGGTCAGGAAAGGCGATACCTTCGCCCGCATCGCAAAAAGGACGGGAATCCCCGTGTCCGTTATCCTTTCGCTCAACACAGCGGAAAAGATCATGCCTTTGAAAAGCGGCAGCGAGATTTACCTTCCGCCGAAAGGCCTCTACAGCCTTGATAGTGTGGACAAAGCGATGATAAAGAAAGCTTCCTACCGCAAGACATCACACAAAAAAAAGGTGAGCAGAAAGGTCTCCACAAAAAAGAAGGCCAGGAGCAGGAAAGGGAGAAAGATCTGACCTTTCTCTATCCTTCCTTCTTCTCTCCGAGCTTTGCCTTTGCCTCCTCAGCGAACGGTGAACCGGGAAATTTTTCGGCAAGTTCCCTGAATTTTTCGGCAGCCTCTGACGTTTTACCTTCCTGTTCGAGGATTCTTCCCGATTCGATCAGGGCATAGTCCTGAAAAACAGGTCCTGATTTATAGAGGGTATCAAGCGTTTTAAGAACAGCCTCTTTGTCGTGCTTTATGAGTTGGATCGCTGCAGTCTTCCGGTAAGCGATGGGAAGGAGATCCTTTGCAGTTTTGTATTTTTTTGTAAAATCGTTCAGGGTTTTCAGCGCATCGTCATATTTTTCCAGTTCATAATAGCAGCTTGCGATATATAAAAGTACCCTCGGTGATTTCCTTTTGCTGTAGGCCTGCTGGAAGAGGTTGAGGGCCAGCTGAAACCGTTCCTGGTTCGGCAGGTTTCTTTGCTGATAGAGATTGTAGTATGAATTATACGCCCTGGTTTCGAGCGCGCGCGCGTCCTTTTCACTCGTATGCTGGTAAAAGAAAATTACCCCAAACACCAGAACGGCACTGAGTGCGATGACGCTGTAGACGAGAACCGTTTTCTTTTTTTTCCTCAGTTTCTCTCTGAAGTCATGAAGCGTATCCCGTAGTTCGTCCTCTGAGCCTATGTCCCTTTTTTTGACTTTTTTCTTTATCGGCCTCGGCATTAATTCCTCCTTAAAACTTTATCTATCAAAGATTTTGCGTTATCAAATATGCTTTCGATCCGGTTTTCCTCGACCCCCGCTGCAAGCAGGATGCGCCTGGCCGCCTCCCGTGTTATCAGGTCAGACGGGCTGTGGCTGTCGGTATTGATGCAGAGGGGAGCGCCGAAGCGGACCGCCTCCTTTGCAACATATCCGTTGGCAAGGGAATGGCCCTTTCTGGAGGTGATCTCGAGCAGCACGTTTTTTTCCTTTGCAAGCAGCAGGTCTTCAATTGTTATCAGGCCGGGGTGGGAAAGTATATCCGCGCCCGCTTCAATTGCCGCCCTGTTTGTGCCCTTCGTGACAGGTTCTACGATGGTTTCGCCGTGGACGATCACTATCTTCGCGCCGAGCCGCCTCGCCTCCTTCACCAGTTCCGGTATCAGCGCCGGAGGAGCATGGGTTATCTCAGCGCCCGGCAATACATCTATCGAAACAAACGGCTTCAGCATTTCGACAGCCTTTGCTATGCGCGGGATGATCAGGTCGATGTTCGACGCATCCATATGATCGGTGATCGCGAGCGCGCTGTAGCCGCTCGCCTCAGCCCTTCTGACCAACTCGAAGGGGATCAGTTCTCCGTCGCTGAATACGGTGTGGGTGTGCAAATCGATCATCATAAAAAGATACAAGAATTCATATAAAATGTAAAGGAAACGAAGAATTCCTGACCGAAGCGATAACCCGGCCGCAGCCCTTTGCAGGATCAAATTCAGTTGTCCCGTAAGAGCGTCAATTGCTTTGAAGCAAGGGACAGGGGAAGAGCTCAACGACAAACCGGATAAATCCTTCTGAATAAGGGAAAGGCAGAAATTCACCGGCGGATGACGACTGCTCATTCCGGGAAAATGGTGATGATTTTTTTGCCTCTGATTGCCGGATCATATTAGAATACAGAATGAAAGCAATAATGCTTCGTGAATTCATGAAAAGTTTTATGAAGACCTTCTCCTGTTTTCTCCTCCCGGCTCTTTTTCTTTTTGCGCTCCCTTTTTCTCAGGCGGAAGCCTTTCAGGCAAGGATACTTCCCTCAAGGATACATCAGGGAGATGCATTTATGATCAAAGTCAGCGGACTGAAGGGAACAGCAGAGCCATCCGCTGTACTGGAAGGGAAGCAGGTTCTCTTCAGCGGCTGCGGGAAGGGATGCTTTGTTGCCATTGCTGCCATAGACCTGCAGTCAGAGCCCGGTATTTACCGGATCCCCCTGAAGGTCGGAAGACGGAAGACGGCGCTGCGGCTGCGCGTTTTAAAAGGCAGATTTGAGACGATACATCTCACCCTGCCTGAAGAGAAGGTATCACCGAGCCCTGAAGACCTGGAACGGATCAGGAGAGAGGCGGACCTGCTGAATTCTCTTTGGGAGGTTCAGTCGGAGAGGCTATGGGAGGGCAGTTTTGTTCTCCCCCTGCAAAATCCGCTATCCACTCCTTTTGGCACCATGAGGATTATCAACGGGGAAATGGTCAGCATCCACCGGGGCCTTGACATGAAGGGTCTGGAAGGAGAGGAAATAAGGGCATCGAACAGGGGGACGGTGGTGCTCACAGATGAGCTTTTTTTCGGGGGCAATACGGTCATTCTCGATCACGGGCAGGGCATCTTTACTGTGTATATGCATCTGTCGCGATTCAATGTCAGCCCCGGGGATCTCGTAGCGAAGAATGACGTCATCGGATATGTCGGGTCATCGGGAAGGTCGAGCGGTCCCCATCTCCACTTCGGGGTGAAGGTGAAGGGGGTGAATGCAAGTCCTGTTTCGATCGCTGGATTGAAGCTGTGAACAGGGCCCGGAGATTTCAATGAACCAGGAAGATATTGACGAAGCCCTCGGCATAACGCGGTGCGCACGCTGCGGCCACAGGCTTGAAGGAGAGATCGAATGTCCCTTCTGCTCACTCTTCCCCGATAAGCCGCGCAAAGACGCGCTCCCCAAGTGGGTGTTCATGACCGCCTGCTTTCTCACCTCACCGCTCAGTCTTTACGCGGTTATCACCACAAAACGCCTGAATTTAATTGAAAAGGTGCTTGCGTTTTCAGGGTGCATGTTCTGGTTCGGGATGTATCAGTTTTTTTTCTGAGCTCGAATGATTCCTGCAGCGCGTGCCTGCCTGAAGCAGGCACAGGATGTGAACCACATGCATCCGGTGAGGCATGCGCATACCGAGAGGATAATGCACCGCGATTGACTCCTGATTCCATTGTAGTAAAATATTACTAATCATGGAGGGGAACAGGATACTCTTTGGCAGCATAGGGATTGGTCTGTCTTATTGGTTCATCGACTCGGCGGTCGATGCTTACGTGTTCCGCGAAGGCATTTTTGTATCGCAGCTCATCGCCCCGGGAATGAAAGAGATATGGGTGCGTCTTTTTGCCATGTTCGTGCTCATTGCCTCCGGCGCCTTCGCTCAAAGGACGCTGAATAAACGGATAAAGCTGGAGAGGGCCCTGCGGGAGGAAAAGAACAGGATAGAGGCGATAATTGGAGCGATAGGCGAAGGGGTCAGCATCCAGGGCACAAATTATAAAATATTGTATCAAAACCCTCTGCATAAGGAAATTGCCGGTGATCATGCCGGCGAGTACTGTTATAAGGCCTACAAGGACAGGGACAGCGTATGTCCGGACTGCCATCTTGCCATGTCCTTTGCGGACGGCAAGATTCACAAAAAAGAGGAGGTCAGGGTCTCCAGGGAGGGAATAGTCTACTATGAAATTACCGCATCACCCATGAAAGATTCAGAGGGAAGGATCATTGCGGGGGTAGAGGCATTCAGGGACAATACAGAACGAAAAAGGATTGAGGAGGTGCTGAGAGATAGTGAAGAGCGGTTCAGAAAGGTTTTCGAGAATGGCCCCATCGGCATGGTCATGGCCGGACCTGACTTCAGGATCCTCAGGGCCAACAGTTCAGTCTGCCAGATGCTGGGATATACGGAGCAGGAACTTGCCGGCAAAAGCCTGGAAACGTTCACCTGCCCCGAGGACAGGCAAAAAGCCGCCGAGCTTTTAGGACAACTGATGCGGGGACAAATCCCCCTTGTCAGGCTGGAGAAACGGTGCGTAAAAAAAGATGGCGAAGTTCTCTGGACGAATCTGACGACTACCACGCTGCGCAACCGCAGAGGCGAGGTGGTGTATGTCCTCTGCATGATCGAAGATATCAGCAAGCGCAAGTTCGCGGAGGAGGAAAGGGAAGAGCTTATCCGGGAGCTCAGGGACGCGATGACCAGGGTAAAGACACTGAGCGGCCTGCTCCCGATGTGCGCATGGTGCAGGAAAGTGCGCGACGATAAGGGGTATTGGAAGAAGGTGGAAGCGTATATCGAAGAGCATTCTGATGCTTCCTTTACTCACGGCATATGCCCTGAATGCCTGAAAAAGTATGATCCCGAAACATATAAGTCATATCAGGGAAAAAGGAGGGAGGTATATGCAGAGGAACGGCGGCAATGCACCAGGAGAACAGTGACCGAGCCTTTCAATTTCAGCTGCAGTTTGCATGTCAGGGAATCGAAAGATCTGGATCTCAATGCCTCTGTTACTGATATCAGTGATGCGGGTGCGGGCATTAAGACCGATTACCCCCTTCAGCGTAACGCCCTTCTCGCATTTGAATTCGGAACAGAAAACAGGACCGGTATCGTGAGGTGGGGAAAATCAGCAGATGCCGAAGCCCCCGCATTCAGAGCCGGCATAGAGTTTATAGCCAACTGATTTGTCCGGGTCAGGGAGATTCGGACAAAAACAATCCGGTGCTCAGATAGCGCTCTCCCCTGTCAGGGATGATGACGACAACCTGCCTTCCTCTGCCCAGTTTTTTTGCGACCTTCATCGCTGCCCACATCGCGGCACCTGAGGATATGCCGGCAAGGATGCCTTCTGTTTTGGCAAGTAACCGCGCTGTCTCCGCAGCATCCGCATCGGCCACCTGAATAACCTCGTTGTAAATTTCCCGGTTGAGAACACCGGGAACAAAACCCGCCCCTATGCCCGCTATCTTATGGGGGCCGGGATCTCCCCCTGAAAGGACCGGCGATGATGCGGGCTCTACCGCCGCGATCCATACATCCGGATTCCGCTCCCTCAGTATTTCGCCGACGCCGGTGACCGTACCGCCGGTGCCGACGCCCGCGACAAAACCATCGGGAATCGCGTTCAGGTCATTGATGATCTCCATCGCCGTTGTTTTCCTGTGTATCTCCGGATTGGCGCTGTTTTCGAACTGCTGGGGCATGAAATAGTCAGGGTTGTCCCTGTTGATCTCGCAGGCCTTCTCCACAGCGCCCTTCATGCCTTTCTTTCCGTCTGTCAGGACGAGTTCGGCACCATAGGCCTGAAGAAGCTGCCTGCGCTCCATCGACATGGTTTCGGGCATGGTGAGGATCAAGCGGTAGCCCTTGATCGCGGCGACCATCGCCAGGCCGATGCCCGTGTTTCCGCTCGTCGGTTCGACGATAATGCCGCCCGGCATCAGGTTTCCTTCACGCTCGGCTGCCTCTATCATCGCAAGAGAGATCCTGTCTTTTACCGACCCGCCCGGATGG